>DASVTZ010000028.1 GCA_036387335.1 Longimicrobium sp. | reverse complement strand
GTCATCCTGGTGAACACCTGCGCCATCCGCGACCACGCGGAGAAGCGCGTCATCGGGCGCGTGGGCCAGCTCCAGGAGCAGCGGCGGCGCGGGGCGCTGGTGGGCGTCACGGGGTGCATGGCGCAGCGCATGGGCGAGTCGCTCCTGGGCCGCGCGGGCGGCGTGGACCTGGTGATGGGCCCCGATGCCTACCGCCGGCTCCCCGAGAAGCTGGCCGCGCTCGGCGCCCTGGAGTCGAAGCCGACGCTTCTCACGCTTCCGCAGATGACCCCCGCTCCGGCCCGCGGCGGGCTCACCGTGCTGGGCTTCGACCCGCACGAGAACTACGAGGGCGTCACCGCGAAGCGCGCCTCCGCCGTCTCCGCGTGGGTGCCCATCCAGCGCGGGTGCAACTACCGCTGCACCTACTGCATCGTCCCCTACGTGCGCGGCGACGAGAAAAACCGCGACCCGCAGGCGATCCTCGACGAGGTGCGCGCGCTGGCGGAGCAGGGCGTGCCCGAGGTCGTGCTCCTGGGGCAGACGGTGAACTCGTACGAGCACGGCGACTGGAACTTCCCACGCCTGCTGCGCGAGACCGCGCGGATCGACGGCATCCGCCGCGTCCGCTTCACCTCGCCGCACCCCAACGACTTCACCCGCGAGCTGGTGGAGGTGATGGCCACCGAGCCCGAGGTGTGCGAGCAGCTCCACCTGCCCGTGCAGAGCGGCAGCAACCGCACCCTCAAGCGCATGCTCCGCCGCTACACCGTGGAGGAGTACCTCGAAAAGGTGGAGTGGGTGCGCGAGGCGATCCCCGGCATCGCGCTCTCCACCGACGTCATCGTCGCCTTTCCCGGTGAGACGGAGGAGGAGTACGAGGAGACGCTCGAGCTGATGCGCGAGGTGCGCTTCGACGAGGCGTACATGTACCGTTACTCGCCGCGCGACGGCACGCCGGCCACCCGCCTCCCCGCCGACCAGTTCGTCCCCGAGGCGGAGGGACAGGAGCGCCTCCTCAAGCTGATCAACATGCAGCGCCAGATCATGCTCGAGGTGAACCAGACGTGGGTGGGCCGCACGGTCGAGGTGCTGGTGGAGAAGGAAGGGCGCCGCGGCGGCGTGCAGGGCCGCACCGAGAGCAACAAGACGGTGAACCTGGACGGCACGCCCGACATGATCGGCAGCTTCATCGACGTCACCCTGACGAGCACCACGGGCGCCACCTTCAACGCCGAAGCCGCCGTACTGGTCGCGTAAACGCCCGCTCCACCCGGACATACGATGAGCCGCGCTTCCCGTTGGGGAGCGCGGCTCATCATCGTGAGGTGAGCAATGCCGCGGTTCGCGAGCCGGCTTCAGCCGGCTTCCCGTGGTTCCAGCCGGGGGCTTCAGCCCCCGGCTGCGCTCAGAATACGCCCGTCGTCGTCCGCTGGAGCGTGAAGGTTGCCGTCGCCGTGCCGCCGCTCGCGGAAACGGTGACGGTGCGCTGCCCGGTTTCGCCTGCGGCGGGCGCGTAGCCCAGCGGCACGCGGACGGCGAGGTTGTACGTCGCCGGCAGCAGGTTGGTGAAGGTGAACGCTCCCGCGGTGTTAGTGACCGTGGAGTCCGCGGTCCCCAGCAGCACCGTCACTCCGCCGAGCCCGGTCCCTCCCGCCTGCACTTGCCCGCTGATCGTCCCCGTCGTGCCGTTGCCGCCGGAGGGCACGCGCTTGCTCCCAAAGACGTTCCCGCCGTCGCATGCGCCCGACGCCACCAGCGCCGCCAGCACCAGCGCACTCCCCGTGTGCTTGAGCATCCTGCACCTCCTCTCTGGTTCCGCACTCCCATCTCGTTTCCCTGTCGGCTGCAACGGCCGCGCCAGTGCCCCGCGGCCGCGCCACAATCGAGCGCTGGCGCTACCGGTGCGCCACGACGCATACACTCGTGTACGGGTTGTGGTAATGTAAGTGTCGACGTTGCAACGACTTGCTTGCGCGCGCGATTCGTTGCGCACATGTTGGATGCGTCGCTTCCAACCGCCCCCGCCGCCCCGTCCGATGGCGTACTACCGACCGCCGATCGTCCTCGCATTCCTGGCGTACCTCGCGGGGGTGTTGGCGGGGCTGCGCATCTCCGTGATCCCGCCGGGGGCGGCGCTGGTGGCGATCGTGGGGGTGCTCGCGATGTTCGTTGCTCCGCGGCTCGGGGTGGGAAGTGCGCGTCCGCGGCACGTGCTGCACGTGATCCTGGCCGCGCTCGTCTGCGCCGGGGCGGGGCAGGGAGCGGCGGCGCGGATGGATGCGGAGCGTGACTGCCGTGCGGCGCTGGCGGATGGCTCCACGCTCCACGTTCGCGGCGTGCTGGGCGCGAACCTCGTCCCCGCGCCGGATGGCCGCATTCCGCTCCTCCCGCTGACCCTGGAGGAGGCGCGGACAAAGGGCGGCGTGATCCCCAGCTGCCGTGTGGAGGCTCGCGTCCGCCTGCCGCGCGGCACACCGGCCATGCTGGCGGGCACGGAGCTCCGCGTGGATGGCGCGTGGTGGCGCATGCCGCGGCCCGTCATTCCCAGCGCGTGGCCCGCCGATCCATCGTACGCGGGCTTCATCTTCGCGGCGAAAGCGGTGGTCGTGGCGCCGCCGAGCCTGGCCGCACACCCGCTCCTGACGCTGCGCGGACGCACGGAGCGGAGCATCGCGCGCCTCTTCCCCCGCAACGCGCCGCTGGCGGATGCGCTGCTGCTCGGCCGGCGCGAGACGCTGGACCGCGGGCTCGCGGACCGGTTTGCGCGCAGCGGGCTGGTGCACCTGCTGGCGATCAGCGGGAGCCACGTGGCGCTGATCGGCGCGGTGCTCCTCCTGCTGGCGCGCGCCGCACGGCTGAAGCGGAGCCACGCCGTAGCTGCCACCGTGGCGCTGGTGACGATGTACCTGGCGGTGATCGGCGCGCCGCCTTCCGCCGTGCGCTCGGGGATCATGCTCGCGCTCGCCCTCGCCGCGACGGTGCTCCAGCGGCCGACGGCGCCTCTCGCGCCGGTGGCGGCGGCGGCGCTCGCCATCCTCGCATTGCAGCCGATCGCGGCGCTGGACATTGGGTTCCAGCTCTCGTTCGCGGGCGTGCTGGGGCTCATCCTCGTCCGCCCCGCCATGCTCAAACGGCTCCCTGCGCCGTTGAAGCGCGGGTGGAAGCGGGCGCTGGCGGATTCGCTCGTGACGTCGCTGGCGGCGTTCGTGGCGACGGCCCCCGTGGCGGTGCACCACTTCGGGCAGATCGCGCCGGTGTCGATCGTCGCGAACCTGCCGGCCGTACCGCTCACCTCACTCGCGCTGGTCGGCACCGGCGCGGCGCTGGCGATGGAGCCGGTCGTACCGCCGCTGGCGAGGCTGTTCGCGGACGGCGCGTCGCTGATGCTGGACGGGCTTCAGCGAGTGGTGGACGTCGCGGCGGAGCTGCCGGGCGGGCACGCCGCGTTGGCCCGGCCGCGCTGGGGGCTCTGGGGCGCGGCGGCGCTCGCCATCCTCCTGGCGCTGGAGTGGAGCGCGCGCATGCGCGGGTGGGTGCGCGGCTCGCTCGCGACGGCGGCGGCGTGCGCGGCGTTCCTCGTCCTCCCCGCCGCGCCCACCGCACAGGGGCTGGAGCTCGCCTTCCTCGAC
>DASVTZ010000027.1 GCA_036387335.1 Longimicrobium sp. | reverse complement strand
GGGACGATCTCCTCGGTGAACTTGCCGGCCTGAATCGCGGCGACGGCCTTGCGGTGCGAGTTCACGGAGAACTCGTCGGCCTGCTGGCGGGAGATGCCGGCCTTCTTGGCCGTGTACTCCGCATGGCCGCCCATGTGGACCTCGCAGAACGAGCACCACAGCCCGTCGCGCACCAGCCCGTCCACCATCGTCTGGTCCCCGAACTTGACGCCGTTGCGCATCCCGTAGACGTAGTAGGGAGCGTTGGACATGCTCTCCTGCCCGCCGGCGAGGATCACCTGCCCGTCGCCGGCGCGGATGCTCTGCGCGGCCAGCATCACGGCCTTGAGCCCGCTGCCGCACACCTTGTTGATGGTGAGCGCGGAGATGCCGGAGGGGAGCCCGGCCTTGATGACGGCTTGGCGCGCGGGGGCCTGCCCCACCCCGCCCTGCACCACGTTCCCCATGATGACCTCTTCCACGTCCTCCGCCGCGATGCCGGCGCGCGCGACCGCCTCGCGCAGCGCGATCCCGCCCAGGTCTGGCGCGGAAAGGGAGGAAAGGCCGCCCAGGAAGCGCCCGATCGGCGTCCTCACTGCGCTGACGATGACGGGCGTGGTCCGCGGGTCGCGAGCGATATCGATCATGGTTTTTCGTTCCGTGATGATGGTTGAACTGCCTGGTGCGTTAGTGCGTGAGTGCGTAAGTGCGCTGGATCGAAACGCACTCACGCACTGACGCACTCACGCACTTTCTTCCAGCCGTACTCCCTTCCCCTCCGCCACCGCGTATCCCCACGCCGTCACCGGGTCGTGGTTGGAGACCAGCAGCCAGCGCTCCTCCGTGGCCCGGCGCAGCAGCGCGCGCTTCGATTCAAGCGTGACGAGCGGCTCCACGTCGTAGCCCATGATCCAGGGGAGCGGGAGGTGCGCGAAAGTGGGGAGGACGTCGGCCAGGAAGCACGCCGTCTCGCCGCCCGAGCTCACCAGCACCGACTGGTGGTGCGGGCAGTGCCCCGGCGTCCGGTACACCGAGATGCCGGGTACGATCTCCACGTCGCCCTCCACCAACTCCAGCCGCCCCGCCGTCATCACCGGCTCGAAGTTGTCCGCCAGGTAGCTGGCCTGCGTCCGCTCGTTCTTCAGGTGCGCCCACTCCCACTCGCCGCGCTGCACGAAGTAGCGCGCGTTGGGGAAGGAGAGGCGCACCTCGCCCGCCTCGTCGCGGTACGTGTTGCCGCCCGCGTGGTCGAAGTGGAGATGGGTGTTGACGACGATCCCCACGTCCTCCGAGCGAAAGCCGGCGGCGGCCAGCGAGTCGTGCACGCGGTCCGGGCGCCCGGCCCCCGATGCATTGTCCACGCCGTAGATGCCGCGGAACTTCTCGTCCTCCTTGTTCCCCAGCCCCGTCTCGATCAGCACCAGCTCGTCCGGCGTCTCCACCAGCAGGCAGCGCATACCCAGCGGAATGCGGTTGCGCTCGTCGGCGGCGATGCGGCGCTCCCACAGCGGTTTGGGGACCACGCCGAACATGGCGCCCCCGTCCAGCCGCTGCGTGCCACCCTCCAGCGCGTGGATGCGCAGCTTCCCCAGCGTCCGCGTCAGCACCCCGTCGCTCACGCCGCCTCCATGCTGCGCGGCGATGCGGCGCGCTTGCGGCTCGTCCGCGGCTTGCGCGCGCCCAGGAGCATCTCCAGCGCCTGCCAGTCGTGGATGCCGCGGTCCTCCAGGATCTCGATTAGCCGCATCAGGACGTGCGCGGTCGCCACCGCGTCGTCGAGCGCGCGGTGCCGGTTCTCGATCTCCAGCCCGAAGTACAGCGAAAGCGCGTCCAGCCCGCGCGACGGCAGGTTCGGCAGGAGCTTGCGCGCCACCTTGACCGTGCAGAGCTGGCGCCCGGCCGGCTGCACCCCGGTCGCCATCTCCATCTCGTGGCAGAGGAAGCGCCAGTCGAAGGCGGCGTTGTGGGCCACGAACACGGCCCCCTCCACCGCCGCGCCCACGTGGTGCGCCACCTCGCGGAAGCAGGGCGCCGTCTCCACCATCTGCTGCGTGATCCCGGTGATCCCGGTGACGAAGCTGGGGATGCGGCGCTGCGGGTTGACGAGCGTCGAGTAGCTGTCGCGGATCTCACCGCCCGAGACGCGCACGGCCGCCACCTCGGTGACGCGGTGCCCGCCCTTGGGGGAGCCGCCGGTCGTTTCGAAGTCGACCACGACCCACTCCTCCGCACGGAGCTTGCGGACGGGCGCCGCCGCTGGCTGGGCCAGCGACCAGACGCCTTCGGACGACACGGCGAAGCGCGCGTCGGACCCGAGCAGCGCCCACACGGCGCGCGCCGCGGCGGGGCCGCCGCCGGTGATCCCCATCACCCGCGCCGCCATCTCCACGGTCGACAGCGGACCCGCGGCCAGCGCCTGAAGCGCCCGCTGCGCGAGCGATCCCGTGTGCTCGAAGCGTAAACCGTCCGGTACGTCCGTTCCTACCATGTCCCGTCCCAGCAAGACTGTCGGTTGCGGTCCCCCGATTGGATACACCGCAACGCCGGTTTCGACCACTCCAAGCGACCGCGGATTATAGCCGCTGGCTTAAGGGGCGGCAACGCCAAAACGGAACAGCGGCCTCACACGGAGACACGGAGTCAACCATGAGAAAAACAAACGGGCCGGACACGTGGTCCGGCCCTTACTCAGCGGGCGTTGAGGCCAAACGACAGCCCTTCCAGCTCCAGCGTCACGTCCACGTTGCGAAGGATGACCTGGTTGGGAACGCGCAGCCGCACCGGCGCGAAGTTGAGGATCGAGCGCACCCCCGCCCCCACGACGCGGTCCACCACCCCCTGCGCCGCATCCGCCGGCACGGCGACGATGGCGATGTCGACCTCCTCCTCGCGGAGCACGCGGTCCATCTCCTCGTCGGCGAGCACGGTGAGGCCGCCCCACGACGCGCCGACCTTGTCCGGGTCGGCGTCGAAGACGGCGCAGATGCGGAAGCCGCGCGCCTCGAAGTCGCGGTACGAGAAGAGGGCCGAGCCCAGCTTCCCCGCCCCGACCAGCGCCACCTTCCAGCTGCGGTCCAGCCCCAGGATCGTGCGGATCTCCCGGAGCAGCTCCTTAACGGAGTACCCGGTCCCGCGCTTCCCGAACGACCCGAACAGCGACAGGTCCTTGCGCACCTGCGCCGAGGTTGCCCCCCCGCGCCGCGCGAGCTCGCCACTGGAAATGGTATCCGTACCCGCCGCATCCGCTTCCTGCAGGAAGCG
>DASVTZ010000026.1 GCA_036387335.1 Longimicrobium sp. | reverse complement strand
GGAATGGGGAATGGGGAATGGGGAATGGGGAATGGGGAATGGGGAATGGGGAATGGGGAATGGGGAATGGGGAATGGGGAATGGGGAATGGGGAATGATGCCGGTGTCCCCGAGCCGGCTTCAGCCGCCTTCGCGTAGTTCCAGCCGGGGGATTCATCCCCCGGTGTCCGGCGCCGGTGTTCGGCGCCGATGCCCGCCGCCCCACCAATCCCGCCGCCCCAGAGCCTGCGAAGGCAGGCTTCCCGCGGTTGTTGCAGCGGTTTCAACCGCCGGGGTTGGGGATTCTGTGCGAGTCTCCCACAAACCAAACCGGCCCGCCGCGAACCTCTCACGGCGGGCCGGTCTGTTTAATCCCTAGTCCCTAATCCCTATTCCCTAATCCCTGCAGTTCACGGATACGCCCGCCGGTTCTCGTCCAGCGTGCGGTACCGGTCGCGCAGCAGCGTCTCGCGGCTGACCAGGGGAACCTCCTGGCCGCGGATGAAGACGTGGTTCACGCTGGTCAGCAGCTCCAGCGGATCGCCGTCCCACACCACCACGTTGGCCACCTTTCCCACCTCCAGCGAGCCGTAGCGGTCCGCCACGCCCCAGATCTGCGCGGGGTACAGGGTGACGGCGCGGAACGCCTCGGCCCACGGCAGGCCGTACGCGACGGCGTTGCCGGCTTCCTGGCGCACGGTGTACGCGCGCCACGTCTCGCCGCTGGTGAGAGCGATCTGCACGCCCGCCCGACGCAGACGGGCGGCGTTCTCGTAGGTGGCGCCCAGCGATTCGAAGCTCCCGGGCAGGTTGTTGAGCACCTTGACCAGCACCGGCACCCGCGCCCGCGCCAGATCCTCCGCCACCATCCACGCCTCGGTGCCGCCGGTGATGATGAGCCGCAGGTTGTACTCGCGGGCGATGCGCAGCGCGAGCTGGATGTCGCTGGCGCGGTGCGCCTCCACCACGAGCGGCTCCCGCCCGGCGAGCACCGGCTGCAGCGCCTCCATGTCCAGCCGGCTCACCGAGAAGTCGCGCGTCTCGCCGCGCTCGAAGCCCTGCCGGTTGCGGGCGTAGGCGCGCGCATCCTCAAGCACCTCGCGCAGACGCATGGAGAGCGCGGCCCGCGGCCCACCCACCGTGCCGCGGGCGTTCTCGCTCAGGCTGGCGTACATCCCCAGCGGCGAGGCCACCGTCATGTCCTCCACCCGGTTGCCGGCCAGGTCGATCATCGCGCCCTGGCCGGAGATCAGGCTCCCCGAGGGCCGGGTGATCGCCGTGGTGACGCCCATGATGCGGACGATGGGAACCACCATGCTGCGCGGATTCAGCCCCTCGGTCACCGTGAAGGCGGCCTGCACCTGGTCGTCCGCGTCGCGGCGGGAGGTGACGTCGCGGATCTCCGCGTCGTTGCTCTCGCTGATGGAGCCGACCTCGGTGATCCCCAGGGTGGTGCTGCTCTCGATGAGCCCCGGGGTCACCCACTTCCCGCGGGCATCGATGCGGCGCGCGCCGGCGGGGATGGCGACGTTCGCCCCCACCGCGCTGATGCGCCCGTTCTGGATGACCACCGTGCCGCCGCGGATGGGGGTGCCGTCCGCCATGTACACGTCGCCGCCCACGATGGCGACGGTCTGGGCGGCGGCCCCGGAGGCGGCGAAGCAGAGCGCCGCCGCGCTGAGAAGGATGCGGTTCATCGTACGGCCTCCGCCGGAAAGAGACCCACCTCGAAGTCGGTCCGCGGCTGGCGGTTCCGGTTCATGCGGTCGAAGATCAGCGCGCCGTCGATGTACACCTGGTCCGCCCGCGCGTAGACGCTGAACGGGTTGTGGCTCCAGATCACCACGTCCGCGTTCTTCCCCGTCTCCAGCGTGCCGACCCGGTCGTGGATGCCGAGCGCCCAGGCGGCGTTGTAGGTGATCCAGCGCAGCGCGTCGTTGTCCGAGACCTCGATCCCCGCGGCGCGGCCGGCCTGCATCGCCTTCGCCGCCTCCTGGTTCAGCTTCTGGATCCCCGTGGGGTCGTCCGAGTGGACGATTGCGATGCCGCCCGCCTGGTGGAGCATGGCGATGTTGGCGCGGGTGAAGTCCAGCGCCTCCATCTTGAAGCCGCCCCAGTCCGCCCACAGCGAGCCGCTGATGCTGTCGCGCGCCAGCAGGTCGCGCACCTTGTACGCCTCCACGCCGTGGTGGAAGGAGCGAATGCGGTAGCCGAACTCGCGCGCCAGGTCGATCATCTGCGCCATCTCGTCGGCGCGGTAGCAGTGGTTGTGCACCAGGATCTCGCCGCGCAGCACGCCGGCCAGCGTCTCCAGCTCCAGGTCGCGCGTGGTGCCGCCCGCCGGGCCGCCCGGGCCCGAGCCCTGCCGCCCCTCCGCCGCGCCGCTGCCCGACGCGGTGCCCTGGCGCGCCTCCGCGTCCGTCTTGCGGCGGTACTCGGCGGCGCGGATCCAGGCGGCGCGGTAGCCGGCCATGTTCCCCATGCGGGTGGCGGGGCCGCCGCGCTGGCCGTACACGCGCTTGGGGTTCTCGCCGCACGCCATCTTCAGCCCGTACGGCGCGCCGGGAAACTTCATCCCCTGCACCGTGCGCGACGGCACGTTCTTGAGCGTCACGCTCCGCCCGCCGAACAGGTTGGCCGAGCCGGGAAGGATCTGCATCGTGGTGACGCCGCCCTCCAGCGCCCGGATGAAGCCGGGGTCCTGCGGCCACACCGAGTGCTCCGCCCATACCTCGGCGGTGTTGGGCTGGGTCGCCTCGTTGCCGTCGGAGTGGGCCTGCACGCCGGGCGAGGCGTAGACGCCCAGGTGCGAGTGCGTGTCGATGACGCCGGGAGTGATCCAGCGCCCCGTCGCGTCCACCACCGTCGCGTTGGCGGGGGCGTTTACCGTGGCGCCCACCGCGGCGATGCGGCCGTCCACCATCAGCACCTGGCCGTTGGGGATCACCTGCCCGGCCGCCGTCATCACCGTGCCGCCGCGCAGCAGGGTGGGGGTGGAGGGCAGGGGGCGGTAGGTGGAGGGATAGGCCTCGGGGGGCCGGGGGGCTGGCGTCTGCGCTTTGGGGCCGGGCTGCTGGGCAGCCCGGCCGGTGGCGCACCCCGCGGCCGTCACCAGGACGAGCGCGGACAGGGCACGTTTCATCGCATCCACTCCTTCTGACGAGAAGCGAACAGGTGCGGCCTCAGGCGGGCCGCGGGACCGGCGTGGAGCCGGATTGTCTGAACCGGCGAAGATTTAGCAGGCGCGCCGCACGCGCGGCAAGGGCGAACCGGTGTCCTCCGCCGGGGGAGCGGGGCGTCCCCCCGCGCGGACAGGGGCGCGGCGGTGCGCGGGTGCAGTTCGGGATAAAAGCATGATTCTGCTTAACTATTTGCGAATACGCTGGTTGGCGGGCGTTTGGCATCGCGCTTGCCTTACACTGGGCCGAGTGGTGGACCGATCCCGAACCGGAGCATCAAGATGAAGAGCAGCAAGCTGAACCTCTCGGCCTTCGTGGCGCTGGCCGCCATCCTGACGGCTTCGCCGTCGTTCGCGCAGGGGAAGGGGCACGGCCACGGCAACGGCAAGCACGACGACCGCCCGCGCCAGGAAGCCCGCCGCGACCGTGACCGCGACGACGACCGTTACGACCGCGACCGGCGCGACGATCGCCGGGACGAGACCCGCTTCGAGCGACGTGAGGGACGCGCCGTGCCGCGCGGCTGGTGCCAGGGGCGCGGCAACCCGCACAACACCGCCCGCAACTGCGGCTACCGCGGCGACCTGGACCGCGTGTGGCGTGACCGCAGCGGCGTGCTGCGCGACCGCAACGGCCGCGTCATCCTGAGCGACGGCCGCGTGTACGACGACCGCAACCGGACCAACGGCAGCTACGGTTCGTACGGCGGCTACGGTTCCAGCAACAACGGCTCGTACGAGGCGCGCCACGCGGAATTCCACCGCTGGCACGACCAGCAGTGCCGCGACCACGCCGCGCAGGCGGGCGGCATCAGCGGCCGCATCCGCGTCGCCGCCGCCTGCAAGGCCGAGCACGACCAGTGGCACAACCAGCAGGGCATCCGCCACTAAGCGGAAGGCCCCGAACGAAGAGGCCCGGGCGCTCAGCGCCCGGGCCTCTTTTCACGTGCGACCACACCGAAGATGCACCGAAAATCTTCTTGACTGTGCATGGCTTTCGCGTTAGACTCTGAACCCGCGAATCGCCAGGCGCAGCGTTCCCAACGGACTCGCGTCCCACGGACGGAGGGTGAACGTCGATGACCGACGATGAAAAGATGGCGGAGCTGATCCTTTACATCTCGGACAGGTCTCAGCTCGACCCGCCGTACGGGGCCATCAAGCTCAACAAGATCCTGTTCTACGCGGACTTCCTCCACTACGCGAAGCATGGAAGGCCGATCACGGGACAGGAGTACATGAAGCTGAACCAGGGGCCCGCTCCACGCCGGCTGGTTCCGGTGCGGAAACGGCTGGTCGCCGCGCGGGAGCTGATCGTTCGCGAGGTGCCGTACGGCACCATGCGGCAGGAGCGCCCCATCGCGCTGCGTGCCGCGGACCTCACTGGTTTCAACGGCGAAGAGATCGCGATGGTGGACTCCGTGATCTCGCTGTTCTGGGGGTTGAGCGCGAGGCAGGTGAGCGAGATCTCGCACGAGTTCGACGGATGGAAGCTCGCGGACTACAAGGAGACGATCCCGTACGACATGGCGCTTCTCTCCGATCGCGAGCCCACCGAAGAGGATCTGGCCCTGGCCGTGGAGCTCGGTCGAGAGTACGCCGCCTACACGGCGTAAGATGCCGCCGTTCACGGTCGTCGCCGACTATCCGCCCTTTCTGGCGAGCTTGCGGGCGATCGAGCCGGCGGGCTACGACTGGACCGGCAAGATACGGACGGCCCAGTTCGTTCTCAGAACCAACCCCGAGGCGGGGCGGCCGACGCAGGACACCACGATGCGCATCCTGACCTTCGAGTCCACGGAAGGACATCCAGGGCTCAAGGTGTTCTACAAGATCGAAGGGACGACGATCACCCTCCTGCGCGGCCGCCGCTTCAACGCGGAAGAGGAAGAGCCCGCGGGCTGAACGCGCGTCCAGGCAGATAACCAAAGCGGTTACGAAAACGCGCCCCGGAAATGATTCCGGGGCGCGTTTGTCGTCAGTTCGTCCAAGGACCATGATGTCACGCAAAGGCGCGGAGACGCGAAGGAAAGACACGGAAACACTTTCTTTGCGGCTTCGCGCCTTCGCGTGAGACCATTTCCCCCCATGCACACGGGTTCGTGAGAAACGGTATCAGTACGCCGAGAACAGCAGGTGGTTGTTGGTGGTGTTGGCGCTCTTCACCACGCTCTTGGTGGTGGCGGCGAACAGCGCGTCACGTACCTGCTGGGGCGTGGAGAGCGGGTTGCTCTGCAGGTACAGCGCCGCCACACCCACCACGTGCGGAGTCGCCATCGACGTGCCGCTGATGGTGTTTGTCTCCGTGTTGCCGACGCCGATCCACGACGACGTGATCCCCGAGCCCGGCGCAAAGAAGTCCACGCAAGAGCCGTAGTTGCTGTACGAAGCCTTGGTGTCCGTGTTGGTGGTGGCGCCGATGGTGATCGCCTCCGGCACGCGGGCCGGCGAGTAGTTGCAGGCGTTCTGCGCAATCCCCAGGAAGTTGCCGTTGCCGGCCGCAACCGCGGTCGCCACGCCGTCGGCGATCAGCCGCTTCACCGCGTCGTCCACCACCGTGCTGGCCCCGCCGCCGAGCGACATGTTGGCCGTGGCGGGCGTGCCCGCGACGTGGTTGGCCGTCGCCCAGTCGATCCCCGCCACCACGCCGCTCCACGCGCCGGAGCCGCCGCAGTCCAGCACGCGCACCGCCACCAGCGTCACGCCCTTGGCGATCCCGTAGTTGGCGCCGCCCACCGTGCCGGACACGTGGGTGCCGTGCCCGTTGCAGTCGTTGCTGTTCTGGCCGTCGGTAAAGGCGTCGAAGCCGGCGATCGCGCGCCCGCCGAACTCGGAGTGCCCCATGTCGATGCCGGTGTCGATGATGTACGCCGTTACGCCCAGGCCGGTGTTGGTGTAGCTGTACGTGGTGCTGAGCGGCAGCGCGCGCTGGTCCGTGCGGTCGATCCCCCAGGTGGCGCCCGTCTGCGTGGTGCTGGCGGTCGCGATGCCGTCCTGCTCGATGTAGCGGACGTTCGGGTTGTGCTGGAGGGCGTTGAGCTGCCCCGCGTTCAGCGTCCCCGCGAAGCCGTTGAGCGCGGCGCTGTAGACGTAGCGCGGGCTGACCCCGGCCACCGCCGCCACCGAGCGGGCGTCGGCCCCCTCGTTGAGTACCACCATGTACGACCCCTCGATGCTCTTCCCGCCGGAGGCCGCGAACACCGGCGCCTCGGGGGCACGGGCGCTGGTCACCACGTCGGAGCCGTCCGAGCAGGCGGCGAGGGTGAGGAACGGGAGGAGGGCCAGGCTGCGCTTCATGGGAACGACCTCTTATGGGGGAGTCTGAATCCGCGCGCGCCGCGCCGGAAACGGCGGCCGCTCGCGCTACACCGTCGATGGACGGCTCCCCACAAAGCATGGCCGGTGCCACATCTGTTTTCATCGTAAGTGCCAAGCGGGCAGTAACTTACGAATCTTGTACGTTCGGGCTTCCGCACCAATGTGGTGCGGGGCCGCCCCACCATGCAGCACTCGACGGCGGTACTCCCGATCTGCAACAGTAAAAAAGGCGCGGAGCCGCGGAGAGGCCGTGAAGCCCTCTTCCGCGTCTCCGCGCCTCCGCGTGAGCCCCGCCGTTTCAGGCCGCGCCCGCGCCGACCCTCTCCAGCAGCGGCACCAGGTAGCGCCCCGTGACGCTCTCCGGCACGCGCGCCACGTCCTCCGGCGTCCCCATCGCCACCACTAGGCCGCCATCCGGGCCGGCGCCGGGGCCCAGGTCGATCAGCCAGTCCGCCGTCTTGATGACGTCCAGGTTGTGCTCGATCAGCACCACCGTGTGGCCCGCGTCCACCAGGTCGTCCAGCACGCGCAGCAGCTTGCGGATGTCGTCCATGTGCAGGCCGGTGGTGGGCTCGTCCAGCACGTACAGCTTCTTGCCGCCGCGCCGCGCCCCCAGCGCCAGCTCGCGCGCCACCTTGATGCGCTGCGCCTCGCCGCCGGAGAGGGTGGGTGCGGGCTGGCCCAGGCGCAGGTAGCCCAACCCCACCTGCTGCAGGTGCCAGAGCGCCTGCCCCAGACGGTCCTCGTGGATGAAGAAGCGGATCGCCTGGTCGATGGTCATCTCCAGCACGTCGCGCACGTTGCGACCCTTGAAGCGCACGTCCAGCACCTCCGGCTTGAAGCGGGCGCCGCCGCAGATCTCGCACGGCACGAAGACGTCGGCCATGAAGACCATCTCCACCTCCACCTGCCCCTCGCCCTTGCACGCCTCGCAGCGTCCGCCCGTGACGTTGAAGGAGAAGTGCCCCGGCGTGAGCCCGCGCTGCACCGAGTCGGGCAAGGAGGCGAAAATGCGCCTCACCTCGTCCCATGCCTTGATGTAGGTGACCGGATTGGAGCGGGGCGTACGGCCGATGGGGCTCTGATCGACCAGCACGACTTCGCGGATGCCGCCGGTGCCGCTCATCCTTTCGTAGGCGCCCACCCCCTCGCCCATGTGCCGCTTGGCGCTCGTCTCGCCGCCGGAGAGCTCGCGCTCGAGGGCGCGATAGAGGACGTCGTGGACGAGCGTGCTCTTTCCGGAGCCGGACACGCCGCTCACCACCGTCAGGGCGCCCAGCGGGATCTCCACCGACACGCCGCGCAGGTTGTGCTCGGTGGCGCCCTCGATGCGGATGCGCGGGCCGCGCGTGGGGCGGCGCCGCTCCGGGATGGCGATCTCCTCGCGGCCGCTGAGGTAGCGGCCGGTGAGGGTGTCGGCGTGCATGATCTCGTCGAGCGTCCCCTGGAAGACGAGCTGGCCGCCCAGCTCGCCGCTCCCCGGCCCCAGCTCCACGATGTGGTCGGCCATGCGCATGGCCTCGGGGTCGTGCTCCACCACCAGCACGGTGTTGCCCCCCTCGCGCAGCCGCACCAGAAGCGCCAGCAGCCGGTCGTTGTCCGCCGGGTGCAGGCCGATGGTGGGCTCGTCCAGCACGTACAGCGTGTCCACCAGCCGGCTCCCCAGCGCGTTGGAAAGGGAGATGCGCTGCGCCTCGCCGCCGGAAAGGGTGCGCGTCTGCCGTTCGAGCGTCAGGTAGCCGAGCCCCACGTCGTTCAGGAAGCCGATCCGTGACTCCAGCTCCTTGAGGATCGTCTCCGCGATGCCGCGCTCCTGCTCGGAGAGTAGGGCGGGGGGGCAGTCCGCGCCGTCGCCGGAGGGAACGGCGCCGCGCAGCGATGCCGCCCAGGGGCGGAGCTGCGCCAGCGGCAGCTCCGAGACCTCGGCGATGGTGCGCCCCGCCACGCGGATGCGCAGCGCCTCCGGACGCAGCTTGGCGCCGTTGCACGTCGGGCAGGTGCGTGCGCTCTGGTACTGGCGGATGAAGACGCGGATGTACGCCTTGTAGCGCTTCTCCTCCAGGTCTTCAAAGAAGTCGATCACGCCCTGGAAGCCGCGCACCCCGTGCAGCACCTTGTGCCTGAACTCCTGCGGAAGGTCCTGCCACGGCGTGTCCACCGAGACGCCTTCCTTGCGGGCGAAGTCGGCCAGCTTCTTCCGCTTGGCCTCGTAGCGCGGCATCCGCCAGGGGTCGACGGCGCCCTCGGCGATGGAGCGGGCCGGGTTGCACACGATCAGCGACTCGTCAATCCGCAGCACCGCGCCGAAGCCGGTGCACTCCGGGCAGCTCCCGTACGGGTTGTTGAAGGAGAAGAGCTGCGGCGTGGGGTTGGCGAACTCGATCTCCGGGTGCTCCGGGCAGCGGAAGCGGTCGGTGAAGCGGAGCGGCTTCATCCCCACCGGCACCACCACCGCCTCGCCCTCGCCCTCGGTGAAGGCGGTGCCCAGCGAGTCGGCCAGGCGGCCGGACTGCTCGGCGTCCACCTTTACGCGGTCCACCACCACCAGCAGCTCGCCGGCCGCGGTGAGGTCGATCCCCTCGGCGAGCTCGTCCAGGTGCATCTCCACGCCGTTCGCCAGCACGCGCACGAAGCCCAGCGCGCGCAGGTTCTCCACCACCAGCGCGTGCGTCACGCGTGCGGATAGGGGGAGCGGAAAGCACACCATGGCGCGCGTCCCCTCCGGCAGGCGCAGCACCGCGTCGGTGGCGGTCTGCACGCTGTCCGGCCGGATCTCGCGGCCGCAGGGGAGGTCGGGGTGCCCCGGGCAGTAGGTGCGGCCCACGCGCGCCCACAGCAGCCGCAGGTAGTCGTACACCTCGGTGGCCGTGCCCACGGTGGAGCGGGAGGTCTTGGTGGGGTTCCGCTGCTCGATGGCCACCGCCGGCGAGATGCCGTCCACGCGGTCCACGTCCGGCTTCTCCATCCGGTCGAGGAACTGCTTGGCGTACGTGGAAAGCGACTCGACGTAGCGCCGCTGCCCCTCGGCGTACACCGTGTCGAATGCGAGCGACGACTTTCCCGACCCCGAGGGCCCCGTGACCACGATCACCGCGCGGCGCGGCAGGTCGAGATCCAGGTTCTTGAGGTTGTGCTGCCGGGCCCCGCGGATGACGATGCGATCTTTCATAGAACCGAAATCATACCGAACCGGGCCGCCGATGTAAAGCTCGCGCCGGACGGCCGTTGCGCCGCCCGGGAAGGGTCTGTGCAAAGTCCGTTCAATCGTCCGCCGGCCCCGTGTTGCCCACGGCTCTTGACGGCTTAGGGGGGTGCCGCTAACGTAACGCTAACCTCCCAGTAATGGTACGAGTTCCCGTATCAGTCTAGCCCAACAAGTCCCGTCTGTTCGTCCCGAGAGCGGCACCCCCGGGCCGTCCTCCAATGCGTTCCCCCCACGATCTCTGCCAGGAGGTCAACGGCACCAAACCCTCTCGCAGCACCCGCACGGCAGCAATCCCATCCGTCGCAGACCACACCGTGCGCAGGGTCCCGGCAACCGCCGCGGCCAAACCGAAACCGACCGCCGGCACACAGAGCCGGCGCGTTCCAGGAGGACGTGGAATGAAAACAACCCGTTGGCTCTTCGCGGCGGTAGTCGCCGCAGCCACGGCGTCCGCTCCGCTGGCCGGGCAGGAGCCCGCCACCGTGACCGGGCGTGTGACGAACTCGGCGGGCGCGCCCGAGAGCGGCGTGACCGTGCGCATCAACACGCTCAGCATCAGCACGGCCACCACCGCGAACGGCACCTACCGCCTGGTGATCCCCGCGGGTCGCCTGCGCACCGGCCAGCAGGTGGCGATCTCGGCCTCGCGCGTGGGCCTCGCGCAGTCCACCCGCACGGTGACGCTGAGCCCCGGCGCCAACCTGACCCAGAACTTCCAGCTCGGCACCGACATCCTCGAGCTCGAGGGGATCGTGGCCACGGGCGTCAGCGGCGGCGCCACCGAGCGCGCCAAGGTGCCCTTCACCGTGTCGCGCGTGGAAGCGTCGCAGATGCCGGTGCAGGCGGTCAACCCGCTGAGCCAGCTGCAGGGCAAGGTGCCGGGGGCGAACATCGCCACCGTCAGCGGCCGCCCGGGCGTGGCGCCGCAGGTGCTGCTGCGCGGGCCCACCTCCATCAACGCCGCCGGCCGCAGCCAGGAGCCGCTGTACATCGTGGACGGCGTGGTGCTCAGCGGGAGCATCGCCGACCTCAACCCGGCGGACATCGAGAGCGTGGAAGTGGTGAAGGGCGCGGCCGCCGCCACGCTGTACGGCTCGCGCGCCGCCTCGGGCGTCATCAGCATCAGCACCAAGCGGGGCAAGGAAGGCGGCGTGCGCTTCAACGCGCGCTCCGAGTACGGCGTCAACGACGTGGAGCGCGACTTCGGCATCGCGCGCAACCACGCGTACCTCATGGACGAGACGGGGACGCGCTTCTGCGCCATCGACCCGTACGGCTCCAGCAACGTCTGCTCGCGCACGCTGGACTACCGCGCGGAGCAGGCCCGCATCAACAACGCGCCGGGCGACTTCGCGCTGAACCCCGCCGGCCTGCCGGTGGACCCGGGCTCGTCCATCGCGGGCGACGTGCTGCGCCGCGCCTTCGTCTCCAGCCGCTACCCCGGCACCACGTACAACGCCGTGGCGCAGCTGGTGGACCCGAAGCCGCTCATGCTGAACGACTTCTCCATGTCCGGCCGCTCGGGCTCCACCTCGTTCTTCGCGAGCGCGGGCCACACCAGGCAGGGCGGCGCCATCATGGGGCTGCAGGGCTACGAGCGCGCCAACGCGCGCGTGAACCTGGGCCACCAGATCAACAGCCAGTGGTCGGTGGACCTCAACACGTACATCAGCCGCAGCACGCAGGACGGCTTCAACGCCGAGGAAGGGAACGGTCCGTTCTTCCGCCTCACGCGCGTGCCGGCCTCCAACGACATCACGCAGCGCGACACGCTGGGCCGCCTCTTCATCCGCCCCAACCTGGGCAGCGGCGGCACCCAGAACGAGAACCCGCTCTACTTCCTCGAGAACAACGACCGCGAGGACGTGCGCTGGCGCTACCTGCTGGGCGCCACCATCAAGTACGCCCCGGTGGAGTGGCTGGAGTCGGACGCCAACTTCAGCGTCGACCGGCTGAACACCACCTACGAGCAGTTCGCCAACAAGGGATTCCGCACCCCGACGTTCAACGAGCTCACGAACAACGGCCTCGTCTTCAACGGCGTGCGCAACGACCAGTCGATGAACGGCAGCGCCGGCGTCACGCTGCGCCCGGACATCTGGTCGAAGCTCAACACCCGCATCACGGGCCGCTGGCTGTACGAGCAGCAGGACTTCGACAACCGCAACATCACGGGCCGCTACCTGCGCGTGGGCGACGTGCGCTCGGGCGCCAACGCCACGCAGCAGCTCGCCATCGTCTCGGCCGAGAACAGCACGCGCCAGATGAGCTTCTCGGGCGGCGCGTTCCTGGACTTCCTGGACCGCTACACCTTCGACTTCGCCGTGCGGCGCGACGGCAGCTCGCGCTTCGGCGAGGACAACCGCTGGCAGACCTACGGGCGCGCCTCCGCGGCGTGGCTGATGGCCCGCGAGAGCTGGTTCCCGTCGGACGTCCTCAGCGCCTTCACGCTGCGCGGCTCGTACGGCACGGCCGGCAACGTGCCCCCGTTCGCGGCGCAGTACGAGACGTTCTCCATCGGCGCGGGCGGCGCGCTGCTCCCGGCCACGCTGGGCAACTCGCAGCTCCGCCCCGAGGTGGTGACCGAGCGCGAGGTGGGGCTCGACGTGGAGCTGCTGAACCGCTTCGGCCTCACGCTGGGCTACGCCAACTCGCTGTCCAAGAACCAGATCCTTCCGGTTCCCGTGTTCGCGGCCAGCGGCTTCCCCACGCAGTGGCAGAACGCGGGCGAGCTCCGCAACAAGACGTTCGAGGCTTCGCTCTCGCTCCCCATCGTGCAGGGGCGTGAGCTCACCTGGACGAGCCGCGTGAACTACACGCGCAACCGGGCCGTCGTGGAGAAGCTGTACGTGCCGCCCTTCAACATCGGCACGGACCAGCAGAACACGGGCACCATCATGCGCATCGAGGAAGGGGTGCGGTACGGCACCTTCTACGGGCGCGAGTTCATGACCCGCTGCGACCAGCTTCCGGAGTCGTTCCAGAACCAGTGCGGCTCCTCCACCAGCGCCTTCCAGAAGAACAGCGAAGGGTACCTGGTGTGGGTGGGCGCGGGGAACAACCCGGGGATGGGCATCACCAACAACCTGTGGAACGCGGTGCTCCCCGCCAACCAGGCCCCGTATGGCGTGCAGACGTCGTGGGGGATGCCGATGGTGATCCGCGACGCCACCAACTCGCCCGCGCAGCGGCCGCTGGGCCACGCGCTGCCGGACTACCGCCTGGGGATCGCGAACACCTTCGAGTTCCGCCGCCTGGCGGTGTACGGGCTGCTCGAGGGCGCCTTCGGGCAGAGCGCGTACAACCAGGGACGCCACTGGTCGTACCTGGACTTCCTCTCCAAGGACGTGGACCAGGCCGAGGCGGGCGTGGACGAGGCCAAGCCGATCGGCTACTACTACCGCGCGGGCGACACCGGCGGCATCGGCGGGTTCTACGACGTGCTGGCGGCCAACAGCCGCTTCGTGGAAGACGCCAGCTACGTGAAGCTGCGCGAGGTCTCAGCGTCGTACCGCCTGGGCCGCGTGTTCGGCAACCGCGGCACGTGGACGATCAGCGCCGTGGGCCGCAACCTGAAGACCTGGACCGACTACCGGGGCTTCGACCCCGAGGTGGGCCTGAACAGCACCGAAAGCCAGTCCGGCAGCGGGCTCGTGAACGCGATCGACGCCTTCACCTTCCCGCAGCTGCGCTCCATTTCGTTCGTCGTCAGCACCAACTTCTGATGCCAACTCCCATGCGGAAGGAAGGAGTACCGCACATGCGATTGATCCGGTACCTGATGGGAGCCACACTCGCCGTGGGCCTGGCGGGATGCAGCGACATCCTCGATGTGGACAACGAGAACAACCCCGACCGCGGCCGCGTGCTGGGCTCGCCCAGCGACGTGCAGAGCCTTGCGTCGGCGCAGTTCCAGTCGATCAACAACGCCACGCTGGGCGGCAACGCCCGCACCCACATCGGCATGCTGGCGATGGCGTTCGAGACGACGGCGCTGCTGGGCAACAACGGCCTCACGCGCGGCAACCTGCCGCGCGTGGGGATCGACAACGCCCGCGGCGCGCAGTACCAGGACGAGAACTTCCAGGACTTCTCGCGGCTCTCGTCCGTCGCCCGCAACTCGTCGGACATCCTGGCCCGCATCAAGGGGGCCGGATTCGCCCTGACCGGGGCGACCGCCGCGGGCGACCTGAACCGCCTGAAGGCGTGGTCGCACTTCACCTACGGCGTGTCGCTGGGCAACCTGTCGCTGGTGTACGACTCGGCGGGGATCCCGCGGCCCAGCGACGGGCCGCAGGACGTGGCGCCGCTGGAAGGATACCCGGCGGTGAACGCGCACGCGCTGGCGCAGCTGGACTCGGCGCTGGTGTACGCGAACATGGCCGGCACCTCGCCGCTCCCGGCCGCCGGGTGGCTGAACGGGGTGTCTGGCGCGGAGGTGTCGATGTCGCGCTTCAGCCAGGTGATCCGCTCGTACCGGGCGCGCATGCGTGCCGGCGTGGCGCGGAACCCGGCCGAGCGCGCCGCCGTCGACTGGAACGCCGTGATCGCCGACGCGACCGCCGGCATCACCAGCGACCTGGTGGTGTCGATGAGCCCCTCCGCCGGGTGGGACTACCGGTGGCTCGCGGTGGACCTGCACTACCGCGACAGCAACTGGCACCAGATGCCGTACTACATCATCGGCATGGCGGACGTGAGCGGCGGCTACGACACGTGGATCTCCACGCCGCGCAACTCCCGCACGCCGTTCCTGATCGTGACGCCCGACCTGCGCTTCCCGCGCGGCGCCACGCGCGCCGCGCAGGTGGCGGTGGGCCAGGGTGCCCCGGTGACGAACCCCGCCACCAACGACACGATCCGGCGCTACTTCCGGAACCGCGACCCCTCGCTGGACCAGGGGGCGAGCGGGTGGCAGGTGTCGTTCTACGACCACTACCGCTTCCGCGCCTTCGCGTCGGCCTCGCGCATCGGCAACTTCCCGGTCTTCACCCGGGCGGAGAACGACATGCTGGCGGCCGAGGGGCACATCCGCCGCGGCAACATCGCGGCCGCGGCGGCGCTCATCGACCGCACCCGCACCACCAGCGGGCTGCCGGCGCTCTCGGGCGTGGTGACCACGGCCACCGATCCGGTGCCGGGCGGGGCCAACTGCGTGCCGCGCGTGCCGGTGGGCCCCACCTTCACCACCACCGCCTGCGGCAACATCATGGAGGCGATGAAGTGGGAGAAGCGGATGGAGATCGCGTACACCACGTACGGCGCGTGGTACTTCGATTCGCGCGGGTGGGGTGACCTTCCCGAGGGCACGGCCATCCATTGGCCGACGCCCACCCAGGAGCTGGACGCGCGCCGCCTGCCGATCTACAACGTCGGCGGCGTGGGTCAGCCGGGCGGGGCGGGGCCGAGCACGTACGGCTTCGGCTCGGGAGACAGGTAGGCCGCCGTGCCCGGAAGGCGATTGGAAGGGGACCGCGCGCGGGGAGCTTCCCCGCGCGTGGCCACGGCCCGCCGCGGCCGCGCGGGCGCCGCGCTCGCGCTGCTGCTGGTTCCGCAGCTCGCCGGCTGCTTCCAGTACGTGGGCGTCCCGGCCACCGGGCGGCCCGCCGGCGCCGATGTCGCGGTCAGCATCACCGACCGCGGGCGCGAGGTGATGACGCCGCTGGTGGGCGCCAACGTGCGGCGCATCAACGGTCGCGTGGTGTCCAGCACGGACACGTCGCTCGTGCTGGCGGTGACCTCGGTGGACCACCTGCGGGGAGAGCCCGACCGGTGGGGTGGCGAGAACGTCGCCGTGCCGCGCGACTTCATCTCCACGGTGGGCGAGCGGCGCCTTTCACGGGGCCGCACCGCCATCGTAATGGGGGTGGCCGCCGCGGCGGTGGCGATGGCGTCGCGCATCGCCATCGAGGGCTTCGGCACCGGCAACGGCGGTGGCGAGCGTCCCCCGCCCGAAGGGCCTCCCGCCCAGTGACGCGCCTTCAGCAGTTTCGCGAATCAACCACTCACCATCCGCATTCATCGGATCTTATGAGATTCGGAAAGCTTGTGCTTTGCGCAGGAACCCTGCTGGGGCTTGCCGCCTGCAGCGACGACAGCGGCGTGACCAACGGCGGTCCTCCGCCGCCGGCGGCCCTCGTCCGCTTCGTCAACACGGTGACCGACACCGGCACCGTGGACCTCCGCTTCGTGGACAAGGTGGAGAGCCTTCCCACGATGCAGGGTGTCGCCTTCCGCGGGGCGAGCGGCCTGTACCAGCGCGTGGAGCCGGGCGCCCGCAACGCCCGCGTCTTCCCCACCTCCACCAACGTCGACCTCACGCAGATCCGCCTGGTGGACACCACGGTGACCTTCGTGGCGGACAACCGGTACACGCTGGTGTACGCGGGCCGCGCGAGCGGGAACCAGGACCGCCTGGCGGTGATCGCCGACGACATGGTCCTTCCCACGCCTCCGGCCAACAACATCGCGTTCCAGGTGCTGCACGCCGCCACGGGTGTGGCCAACGTGGACGTGTACATCACGCCGGCCGGTGCGGCCAACAACGCCAACCCGATCGGCAACGCGGTGGCGGTGGTGCGCAACCTCGCGTTCCTGGGGAAGAGCGCCTACGTGAACGTGCCGGTGCGCCCCACCACGGGCGAGAACCTGTACCAGTTCACGGTGACGGCCGCCGGCTCCACCACGCCGCTCTTCACGGCGCGGCCGAACCAGCCGGGCGCGCTGCCCCCCGCGGGCGCCACGTACGGCCCGCAGCCCGGGGTGCAGATCAGCGGCTCGGTGATGACCGCCGTGCTCACGAGCGGCTCGGTTCCGGGCACCCGCCAGTCGGTCGCCGCGACGCAGACGCCCAACGTGGTGCTGCTGATCGACAAGGTGCTGAATCCGTAACGGACCGGCGCCTGGCAGGTGTGAAAACCCCCTCTCCGCACCGCGCGGAGAGGGGGTTTTTTCTCACGCAGAGGCGCGGAGACGCAGGAGAGAACCACAACTGCATGGCTCACACAGAGACACAGAGGCCACAGAGAGAACCGCAAAGGTTTTTCTCCGTGGCTTTCAGTTCCTTCTCTCTGGTTCTCTGTGTGATGCTGTTCGCTGTTGCTCTTTCCCTGCGTCTCTGCGTCCCGGCATGCGCAGCGCCGGGTTAGCGGATGCGGACCACGGAGACCACCGTCTGCCGCTCGCCGGACAGGTCCACCAGGTACTGCGCGTCGCCCAGCGGGTCCGTGCCGTCGATGAAGAGCGGCCAGCTGGTGCCGGTGCGCAGCTGGTAAGCGGTGCCAGCGGACCGGCCGGGCCGGACGATGGGCCAGGCGGCGGTGAACAACGCCATCACGTTGCCCATCGCCGGGTGGTCGTACTGCAGGTACCGGGTGTGCGCCGGAAGGTCGGGAGCGATGCGCAGCGCGGGGGGCACGGGGTCGCCGGAGTTGCACCAGCCGCACGACTGCTTGCGCAGGAACTCCAGGTAGCGCGCCACCTCGGCGCGCGCGATGACCTCGGTCAGCGAGTGCCCCGGCAGGTGGCGCTGAATGGCCTGCTCCGCCGCCACGCGCGAGTGCGCGGAAAGCGCCAGGTCGCGCGCGGCGCGCAGTCCGTCGCCGCCACGTGCCTCCACCTGGTCGGCGATGTACGCGAAGACGAAGGACGAGTTCTCGTACCCCCCGAAGAGGCTGCCGGATGCGACCATCATCGAGGGGACCTGGCCCCGGAGGCCGGCCGGCCCCAGAGCCGCGCGCCCGGTGCGCGAGGGGGTCTCCGATCCCAGCACGCGAGCTGCGTACGCGAGCTGCGAGCCGAAGTCCGCGAACCCCTCCACCACCCACGGCCCCACCTGCGTGTCCCGGTCGCTCCACTGCTGGAAGTGCCGTACGTGGGTGAACTCATGCGCGAACAGGAGCTCGCCCATCAGGAGCGGAGTCTGGGACAGGCTGGGCTGCCCGTCGAATGAGCCGCTCCAGTAGTTGATCGTCGTCAGGTCACCGTACGCATATCCCCACACGCCCGTCTGCAGCGGCATGTTCACCGCCAGCTCGCGCCCGCCGCCGTCGCGTCCCGCCACCGTACCCGCGTAGGGACCTCCGAACAGGCGGTCGAGCTGGCGCTTGGGCCGGCCGTACGCCGCGTCGATCTTCGCGTACTCCGCCTCTGGAATGCGGGCCGCCGCGCGTCCGTCCCCCCCGATCAGCCGCCCGCGCAGCACGTCCAGGTGCTCGGCGATGATGAGGTTCTCTCCGGCGTGCGTGACCACCGCCCGGTCGCTCGCGGGACCGCCGTCGGTGGTGCGCACTCCCCGGTCCAGGCGGCTGAAGGCGCCGCTGACCAGGGTGTCGCCCGCCTGGATGGAAGCCGTGGCGCCGGAGACGTTCAGGCGGGCCCCCTGCCCCCCGCGGCGTGCGCCGGGCCTGAACTCGTGGACCGCGCGCTCGCGGCTGGGGCGGCCTTCCCGGAGCGTGGCCCCGCCCACCCGCCACGTGTGCCCGGGCTCCGCGCGTTGCGCCGCCTGGCCCCGGGAAGCGACCGCCAGCGAGGCGGCGCGCAGGTCGGGCGTGTAGATGCGGAACACCGGATACTCGGCGGGCCTCGCCTCTCCGGCGCCGTAGAAGAGCGCCTGCCCCTCGAAGTCGAACCCCTCGAGCGCGCCGTTCGGCGGGCGCCCGGTGGAGTAGGGAAGGAGGAAGGTGAGCACGAGGTACTGCCGCCCGCGGTCCCGCTCGGCGCGGAAGTCCAGGCAGCCCGGGGCCCCTGGATCGGAGCCGCGGAAGGTGCGGATCTCGCCGGGCGCCAGATCCAGCGACAGCGCGTTCGCCGGCGAGCACGCCAGTGCCGCCGGGGCCGCCACCTCCACCCGCACGGGAACGCTAACACCGTTCGTCAGGATCGTCAGAACGCCCGACCCCGCCCGCCGGCCGGTCACCATCACCGGCGTTCGCTCAGGCCCGGGCCTGCCCACCGCGGCCGTGAAAAGGGTGGTGTCTTCCACCGACACGCGGAACTCGCGCGGCCTGAGCCTGCCTTCCGCATCCCAGGCAGACGCGAAAACGGTGTTCGTGCCGCCGGGCATGGCCCGGATGGCGTGCATCTGCTGGGAGACCGCGTTGTTGCTGGACACGGACGCCGGGTACGGCGTCAGGTTTACCTGCAGCAGCGACAAGTCCCTCTCGAACACGCGCGTCTCCAGCGTGTCGGCCCTTCCGCCGGACGACGCGACCAGGCGCACCGGGACGGGCGAGGGCGCCGCCCGGTAGGCAGGGCGAAAGAGACGGGGCCCGCATTCCCTCACCCAGGTGCTGTCAGGGCAGCTCCACGCCACCGTACCGTTCAACGGCTCTCCCCGCACGCCGCGCAGTTCCGCCGTCAGCACCAGGCTGTCCGCCACGTCCACGGGGCCGGCGGAGGTGGTGATCTGGACGTCCACCACCCGGTCCCGCCCCACGCGGTACTCCAGCATCAGGAGCGCGTCCGCCGCCGTCACGGCGCCGTCGCGGCTCACGTCGCCCTGGGGCTGCACCGCGAAGGTGGCCGGCAGCGCCTTGCCCACCACGTGCGAAAGCACCGCGAGGGCGTCCACCGCGTCCATCCCGCCATCGCCGTTCACGTCGCCGCGCATCTCCCAGGCGGCCTGCGCGGCGGGTGTGCCCCCCTGCGCCGAGCGGCGCGGCCCGGACACCGCGGCCGCACCCGCCTCGGCCGGTGCGGTGAAGCGCACCGGAGCCGCGTCCAGCGCCGAGCGAAGGACGGCCTCCTCCATCACGAGCTGGAAATCGTCCGCCCTGAAGGATTCGCCCTCCTCGAAGCGGAAGACGATCCCGCGCCCGGCGATTCCTTCGGTGGCGACGCCCGCGAAGCGGATGCGGCCGGGCTCCACGCCGTGCCAGCTGGCCGCCGCCCCTTCCCCCGCCGTGGCGGAGAGGACGCGGTAGCGCGACGCCTTGAACCGGATCTCGCCCTGGAAGCTCTGCACCCGCTCCCTTCCCGGCCCGGCGACGAAGCGCAGCTCCAGGGTGCCGGCGCCGGGCGACACGAGCTCCGCGCGGGTGTCCGGCGAGAGCTGCACCACGGTGCCTTCGCGGCCGTGGTTGCGGGGCGACAGCGCGTCCGTGCAGGAAGCCAGCGCAAGCGCGCCGAGCGCGATCGCCACCATCCGCAGCCGAGCCTGCGCCATCGTGCCGGAGTTGTGCATTTGCGTAGGCATTCCGAAGGGCGGGGGTCAGTTCGGCACGATGAGCAGCGATCCATTCAGCACCACGGGCTGCGGATACGCCGCGAACCCGGTGCTGGCGGGAGCCGACGGGAAGGTCAGCGTGAACGGCACGGTGCTGCCCGCCACGGCGGCCGCCGCGACCTCGAACACCAGGCTCACCACGGTGAGCCGGGGGGAGGCAGTGGGCGTGGCCGTGGCGAGCGACAGGCGGTACCGCCCCGGCGTGCCGCCCTCGCCGGCGGACCCCGCGATGCCGGGGGTGGCGCTCCTGAGCACCACCCCAAGGCGGTCGTAGGCGATCTCCAGCTCCACCGCGCCCAGGTCGCCCGGGGTCGCCACGCGCGACATGTCCAGCACCACCGGTACGGTCACCCGGTCGCCGGCGCGCGCCCGGAGCGTCTGCGAGCCGTTGGGGAACGCCGTGGCGACCAGCTCCCCCGGGCCGAGCACCGCGACCACCGCGGTGTTGCTGGAGAGCCCGCCGAGCTCCGCGCGGACCGTCGCGTGGCCCAGGGCGGCGCCGCGGTACCCCCCCGCCTCGCTCGTGGCGGCGAGGACGGCGGCGCCGGTCCGGCGCGTCTCGTTCAAGGTCCAGGCGAGCTGCGCGGGGGGGATGGTGTCTCCCTCGGCATCGACGGCGGCCGCCCGCAGCTGCACGGTCTCGCCGATGGCCATGGAGGTCAGCTCGGGGGAGATGGCGATGCGGGCGGGCGCGAGCTGGAACACCTCCACCGCCACGGAGCCTGACTTTCCGCCGCTGGCCGCCGTGATCGTCACCGTTCCCGGCGTCCGCGCGAGAAGGAGCCCATTCGCGCCGATGCTGGCGACCGCCGGAGCCGAGACGGACCACGTGACCTCGCGCCCGGCGAGCACACGTCCCGTGGCGTCGGTCAGTGTGGCCGCGAGCTGCAGCTGCTTGCCCGACTTCACGCGTGGCTGCGGCGCCGAAACCGACACGCCGACCACGGGAGCGGGAACGACCCCCAGCGCCACGGTGCCGGTCGTGCCCGTCGCAGTCTCCCCAGCGGTGATGGTGGCGCTCCCCTCCACCAGGCCCTTCACCACCCCGTTGGCGTCCACGGTGGCGATGGCGGGGTTGCTGCTCTGCCAGGTGAACGTCTTTCCCGCCAGCACCGCTCCCGACGCGGAGAGCGCGCGGGCGGTGAGCTGGACCGTCTGGTTTTCGGGTACGCTCGCCGCCGCGGCCGTGACCTCCACCCGGGCTACCTGGGTGTCGGGAGGCGGCGGCTCGGTGGTACCGTCTCCCCCTCCACACGCCGCCAGCGCCGACAGGGCGGCCAGAAGCGGCACCGCGGCCAGGCGCCGGGCGGTCAGCCTGCTCCCGAAAGGCAGAAGCGTGCGCGAGCAGATCTGTGCCCAGCGGGAGGAAGCAGACATGGAATGGAACTGTGGAAGCGGCGAGTGGCGCGACGGGAGGCGGCCGGGCTTCGCGGATCAGAACGAAAGAAAGGAAACAAAATTTTACCCGGCGGGCTGCCTAAAGTCAATCGCTACAAGTGGCGTCATCCGATTGCCGCCGGCCTCCGGAGGAACAGAGAAGCCACAGAGAGCGCTTCCGCTTTTCTCTCTGTGGCTCCGTGTCTCTGTGTGAGGCCAATTTTCCTCTTCCGCGCCTCCGCGCCTCCGCGTGAGATCAGCCGGCGGCCCGTGCCCGCTCCATCACCATGTTGCGGATGCGGGTCTCCAGCGCGCCGGTGGAGGAGCACTGCACCGCCTCGCCGCTCAGCGTGACGGGACGGGCCGTCGCCTGCAGCGTCGTGGCGATCGCCGTGGCGCCCGTCCCCTGTGCCTTCGCGAAGGTCAGCACCGAGATCTGCAGCTGGTACGTCTCCGCGTTGGGGCCGCCCTGCGAGTTGCCGCAGTTGAAGTACCGCGTGAGGAGCACGCCCCCGAGCCGCCCGCGCGCACGCAGGCTCTGGTTGCCGATCCGGTGCTCCTCTTCGTTCCGGTCGGTGACGGGGATCTGGAGCGAGTCGTACACGGCCGGGAGCGCGCCCCACACCCGCTCGATGGCGTGCGGTACGACGTCGATTCGCGGCCCTTCCGCCGCGCCGGTGGTCACGCGCAGCCCCCGGCTGTTGTTCATCCCCGCGATGTGCACGGACTGCTCGGCCCCTCCGCTCCCCGCCGACGAGCCGGAAGAGGCGCACGCCGAAAGTCCCACCAATGCGATCGCTACGATGCCGCGCATGCGTCCTCTGCGGAGCGGGTGAACGGTGTGGATCCTGTCACCGCAAGAGTAAGCCGCTTCAGGCGTCGCGTCCAGCACGGAGAACGGCGAGAACCATCACACAGAGACACAGAGGGAACGGCGAAGGCACAGAGAACCAGCTTCTTGTTCTTGAAGTGCCCCTTTGCGGCTCTGTGTGAGGCTGTTTTTTCTTCAGCCCTGCGCCGGCTCGGGGCGCGGAAAGAGCACCTCACCCGCGCCCACTCGCCATCCGCCCACCGACAGCCCCGCCAGCTCGTCGAACGCGGGAAGCGCGCGCCCGCTCCCGAGGCGGCTCCACAGCTCCTCCATCTTGGCCGGCATGAAGGGCGAGAGCAGCGCCGACGACACCGCCAGCGCGCGCACCAGGGCGGCGAGGGCGGCGTACAGGTCGGTGGCGCGCTCCGGGTCCTTGGCCAGCTTCCACGGCGCCACCGCCTGCACGAACGCGTTCGCCGCGGAGACCAGACCGAGCGCCGCGGCCGCGCCCTCGTGCAGCAGCAGCGCGTCCATCGCGCGGCGGTACTCCGCCAGCGCCTCGGCGATGCGCGCGTCGATCTCCGGGTGCGCGGCGTCCGGGACGAGCCCGCCGCAGTACTTATCGACCATGGAGATGGAGCGGCTCGCGAGGTTTCCCAGCCCGTTCGCCAGCTCCGAGGTGTAGCGCTCGGTGAAGCGCTCCCAGCTGAAGTTGCCGTCCGCGTCCCACGGCACCTCGCGCATCAGGAAGTAGCGGAAGGCGTCGGGGCCGAAGCGGTCGATCACCTCGCCCAGGTCCAGCCCCACGCCGCTCGACTTGCTGAAGCGCTCGCCGCCCAGCGACACGAAGCCGTGCCCCCACACCCGCTCCGGCAGCGGGAGCCCCGCGCACTGGAGCATCGCCGGCCAGATGACGGCGTGCAGGCGCGTGATGTCCTTGCCCACCACGTGCAGCTGCGCCGGCCACCACGCCTCCCAGTCGCCG
Source organism: Longimicrobium sp. (assembly GCA_036387335.1). Taxonomy (NCBI): domain Bacteria; kingdom Pseudomonadati; phylum Gemmatimonadota; class Longimicrobiia; order Longimicrobiales; family Longimicrobiaceae; genus Longimicrobium; species Longimicrobium sp. The sequence goes on along the minus strand of DASVTZ010000026.1, from coordinate 76,730 downwards.
TCGGGATAGCCGGTGTCGGTCAGGTAGTTGGGGAGCGCGTCGAACCACACCCACGTCCCCTGCTCCGCGCCGTCGGAGGTGGGGCGGGGGAAGGGGATCGCCCACGACAGGCGCGCGCGGGTGACGGAGATGTCCTCCAGCCCGCCGTCGATCAGCGCCAGGATCTCGTTGCGGCGGCTCTCGGGCTGCAGGAAATCGGGGTGCAGGTCGAAGTGGCGGCGCAGGAACGCCCCGTACGCGGAGAGCCGGAAGAACCAGTTGCGCTCCTCCGTCCACTGCAGCTCGCGCGTGGGGTGCAGGATGCAGCGGCCGTCCTCGATCTCGTGGTCGCGCTTGAAGAGCTCGCACCCCACGCAGTAGTACCCCTCGTACGACTTCTCGTAGAAGTCGTTGGGGTTCCTCTCCAGGCACAGCTCGATCAGCGCACCCACGCCGCGCCTGTGGTGCGCGTCCGTCGTGCGCACCCAGCGGTCGTTGGAGACGCCCAGCCGCTCCCACGTGGCGCGGAAGCGGCCGGAGAGCCGGTCCACCAGCACCTGCGGGTCGACCCCCTCGGCGGCGGCGGCCTGGGCCACCTTCTGGCCGTGCTCGTCCATCCCCATGCAGAAGCGCACCTCGTCGCCCATCAGGCGGCGGGAGCGCGCGATGACGTCGGCCCCGATCTTCTCGAAGGCGTGCCCCAGGTGCGGGTCGCCGTTGGCGTAGTCGATCGCGGTGGTGATGTAGAACCGGCTCACTCGGGTCTCTGCTCCGGCGGCTTGCGTGGGCGGCGCGGCGGGCGCTGCTGCTGCGCCGGCGTGGGAAGGGGGGGCGCGGGCTCGGCGGGCACGGCCTCGCGCGCGCCGGCGGGCTGCACCACCGTCTCGGCCTTGAGCGTGTCCAGGTCCACCACGCGGCGCTGGCGGTTCTCGTCCTGCAGCGTCACCAGGTTGCGCCAGATGTCGATGGAGACCACCCGCTCGGCGCCGTTGACCGTGCGCAGCGTCTTCCCCTCGCGGGGAAAGCGCTTGCGGGCGGCCAGGTAGGCGTCGTGCTCGTACGTCAGGCAGCACATCAGCCGGCCGCAGGTGCCGGAGATCTGCTGCGGGTTCAGCGAAAGGCTCTGGTCCTTGGCGAGCTGAAGGGAGATCGGCTTGATCTCGCGCAGCCAGGTGGCGCAGCACAGCTCGCGCCCGCACCTGCCGACGCCGCCCAGCTGCGCCGCCTCGTCGCGCACGCCGATCTGCTTGAGCTCGATGCGGGTGCGGAAGGCGCGCGCCAGGTCGCGCACGAGCTGGCGGAAGTCCACCCGGCGCTCGGCGGTGAAGTACACGGTCAGCTTGTTCCGGTCCCACTGCCACTCGGCGTCGGAGACCTTCATGTGCAGCCCGTGCTGCTGCACCATCTCGCGCGTGGCGCGGCGGATGCGGTCCTCGTCGGCGCGCAGCTCGTACAGCTGCTGCACCTCGGCGGGGTCGGCGCGGCGCAGGACGGCGGCGCTGGGCTCGGACGAGCACTTGGCCCGCGCGGCGCCGCCCATGGTGCGCACGCGGCCCAGGTCGCGCCCGCGCTCCACCTCAACCAGCACCCAGTCGCCCGTGCGCAGGGTGGGATCGGTGGCGGCGAAGAAGCCTTTCCGCATCCCCTTGAACGCCACTTCCACCAGGTGGGGCGTGTTTTCGGGGGACGGAAGGGGCTGGAATACCGGAAGCTCGAGACTCACCGGGGACTTCTCCAGATCTATGCGCACGCCGGCGGGACCGGCGGAGCGGTTACGGAAGGGTGCGTGAGTGCGTTAGTGCGTGAGTGCGGAACAGAAGTGCCTGGTGCCTAGTGCCTAGTAACAGCGGACACGCCGCCCGGCACTCGCACTCCGGACGCAGAACTCAACCCGCACTAACTAACGCACTAACGCACTAACGCACTAACGCACTTCCAGCGGGGTCAGCGGGCCTGGACGGTCCGCCACTCCCCCATCGCCATGTACTTCTTCCAGCGGGCGGCCCGCAGCACGTCCACGGGCAGGTCGCGCAGCTCGCCCAGGTGGCGGAGCAGCACGTCCTTGAGCGACTGGGCGGTCACCTCCCAGTCCGAGTGCGCCCCGCCCGTGGGCTCGGGGATCACCTCGTCGATCACGTTGAGCTGCTTCAGGTCGCCGGCCGTGACGCGCATGGCCTCGGCGGCCTTTTCGCGCTCGTTGCCGCTCTTCCACAGGATGGCGGCGCACCCTTCCGGCGAGATCACGGAGTAGACGCTGTTCTCCAGCATCAGCACCCGGTCCGCCACGCCGATGGCCAGCGCCCCACCCGACCCGCCCTCGCCGATGACGACCGCGACGCTGGGCACCTTGAGCCCCGCCATCTCGCGCAGGTTGCGCGCGATGGCCTCGGCCTGGCCCCGTTCCTCGGCCCCGATGCCGGGGTACGCGCCCGGTGTGTCGATGAGCGTGATGAGGGGACGGCGGAACTTCTCAGCTAATTTCATCAAACGCAAAGCTTTACGGTAGCCCTCCGGGTGGGGCATGCCGAAATTGCGCAGGAGGTTCTCCTTCATGTCGCGGCCTTTCTGCTGGCCGATGACCATCACGGGCTCCCCTTCGAGCCGTGCCCACCCGCCCACCACCGACGCGTCGTCGCGGAACTGGCGGTCGCCGGCGAGCTCGATGAAGTCGGTGAACATGAGCTGGAGGTAGTCCAGCGTATACGGGCGCCGCGGGTGCCGCGCCACCTGCACCCGCTCGATGGGCGAGAGGTTGCGAAAGGTGTCGGTCTTGAGGTCGTGGAGCTTGCGTTCCAGGGAGCGCAGCTCGCTGGTCACGTCCAGCCCGCGCTCGCGAGCCAGCGTGCGCAGGTGGCCGATCTGGTCTTCGACCTCGGCGATCGCGCGTTCGAAATCGAGATGGGCTACAGTCGCCAACGTTCTATCCTCAGTCATGGGGGGGACCCTCACCCCCGCTCGTTCCTCGCTGCCCCCTCTCCCGATAATAGGAGAGGGCTGCGCCCTCACGTTATCGAGAGAGGGGGCCCGATCGCACGCATCCCGTAGGGGCGCGATTCATCGCGCCCGTGCCCGCCGCCGCTCCGCCCCCTGCGGCCCTCCACGAAACCCGTAGGGGCAGACCTGCGTGTCTGCCCACCCTTGCCCCCGCGCAGATGTCTGCCTGATACACCAATCCTTGTAGGGGCGGCCCCGCGTGGCCGCCCGTGCCCGCCGCATCACCGACGCCTGCGCACTACCCCCTGCGGTTCTTCCACGGCTCGTCGCGCTGCGGCACCGGCGTGGGAGGCGGGGCATCGCGCTGCAGGCGCACGCGGTCGTCGCCCAGGGTGGCGCGCAGGGCCGCGAGCAGCTCGTCGCGCGGGCTGACGCGCAGAGTGCGGGAGCGGAGGCGCGCGGCCTCCTCCTCGGCGCTCTTCCACAGCACCGTCACGGGGCCGGGGCCCGCGTGCTCGGCCAGGATGCGCTTCGCCTCGTCGACCGCCGCGGCGTCCGGGCCGCCCGCGCTCAACTCGATGCACACGCCCACCTCCCCGCTCTCGCGCACCCCGTCCAGCGGAATGGCGCCGTCCAGGAAGAGGGGCGGATCCTCGTCGTCGCGCTCTCGGTTGCTCACCGCGCCGCGGATGACGACGGCGGCGTCCTGCAGCAGCACGCTCTTGTATTTAGCCCACGACTCGCCGAACGCAAGGACCGTGGCGGTACCGTGGAAGTCCTCCACCGTGATCCGCCCCCACTCCGAGCCGTCCGATTTCTTGATCTGACGGGCCGCCTCGGTCACCACGCACGCAAGCTCCACCTTCATGTCGCGCATGGACTTGAGCGACGCCGTCGTGACGCCGCGGCTCTCGAACAGCGCCACGTCCTCGCGGTAGCGGTTCAGCGGGTGGCCGGAGATGAAGAACCCGAGGATCTCCTTCTCCTTCGTCAGCCGCTCCGTCTCCGTCCACTTCTCGACGCTGGGGAGCACCGGCGTCTGCACCAGCGTGGCCGTGCTGCCCTCACCGCCGCCCATCAGCACGTCGAAGAGGTTGTCCTGCGCGCTCTCCCGCTCCTTCTGGATCATCTGCGCGGTGGCGAAACACGCATCGAGGCCGCCGAGAAGCTGGTTGCGCCCCGCCCCCGGGGTCTCGAAGCCGTCCAGCGCGCCGGCGCAGATCAGCGCCTCAAGCACGCGCTTGTTGCACAGCCGCAGGTCGATGCGGCAGAGCAGGTCGAACATCGACTTGAACGGCCCCTCCGCCTCGCGCGCGGCCAGGATGGACCGCACCGCGCCCTCGCCCACGCCGCGGATGGCGCCGAGCCCGAAGCGGATGCGGCCGGTGCCCTCGCCCACCACGGTGAACTTCCAGTTGGACTCGTTCACGTGCGGCGGCAGCACCTCGATCCCCTCGCGGCCCACGCGCGGGATGTACTTCCCCATCTCGCGGCACTGCTGGATGTACGCCACCACGTCGTCGATCTTGTCGACCACGGACGACATCAGCGCAGCCATGAACTCCGCCGGGTAGTGGCACTTGAGCCAAGCCGTCTGGTACGCGAGCAGCCCGTACGCCGCGGAGTGGCTGTTGTGGACGATGATGTCGTTGGCCACGAAGTTGTGCGTGACCGGCACCTCCAGGTCGTACGTCTGCTTCTCGCCGACGTACTCGATGGATTCGATGCGGTCCCACAGCACGTCGCTCGCGGCGTAGCGGCGCAGCTCCGCGTCGCCGAAGTGCTCCGCCAGCATCCCCACGGTCCGGCGCGTGAAGCCGATCTTGTTCGGGTTCGTCCCCACCGGATAGAAGTCGCGCGACGACACGTCCGCGCCCGCTTCCACCTGCGCCCAGCTCTCGCCGGTGCGCTCCTTGGCGGCGCGGACGAGCGCCCGCACGCCCACCGGCACCAGGTCCTTGGAGGGGCCCTGCGCTGGAGCCTCCATCACCAGCCGCTCGACGGCCTCGCGCCGCGCCGCGCTGAGGAAGCGCACGCCCACGGTCTCCGCGAAGCGGCGCAGGTTCTCGTTGCCGGTGACGAACACCTGCCACCCCGTGCGCGTCTCGCCGCGATACGGGAACTCCACCTGCCGAATGCGCCCCAGGATGCCCAGGCGCAGCAGCAGGTGCTGCACCTGCCCCGCGAGGCGCTTCGACGATGTGGCGTAGAAGAGGCTGCGGTCGCGCGCGTTGATGTGCCCGTCGCCCGCCCACATCCGGCTCAGCAGCAGCGCGATCTGCGGGTTGGTCAGCGTGAACGCGTCGGCTGGGACCTCCTTTTCGGTCGCCGTCTTCCCCAGCATCCCAAGCCGGCCCGCCCACGTAAAGATCTCCGGCGCGGCGGCGCGGTCCTCGCGCGCGGCGTATACGTGCGTGGTGCCACCCTTCTCGCCAACGGTGCAGCGCACGTTGCCGAACGCCTCGGCCGCGGCCACGTAGTCCGCGATCTCGGCCGGGTCCTGGTTGTAGAAGTACACCGAGTGCGGGTGGCAGAGGTTGCCCTCCGCCAGCAGGTGCCCCAGGGCGATCACCTCGTGCTCGGGCCACTCCGCCGACCCCTCCACCGGCAGCGTGCGCGGCACGGCGAGGTGCACGCCCGGCTTCAGCTCGCCCAGCGCGCGCCAGCCGTCGAACGTCAGGAACGGGTGGTTGTCGGTCGCCTCGATCTCGCGGCCGCTCTCGGTGCGCAGGCGGAACACGGGCTTCACGCCGTTGTCCATCACGTCCGCGACCGTGCCGCGCCCCAGCTTGAGCGCGTCCACGTCGCAGGTGGCGACGGCGCCGAGCGTCGCGCGTCGGTGGTAGAGGTCTTCGATCCGCACCAGCCGGCCGGTGGCGGCGTCCAGCACCTCGGTGTCGCCGGGCAGGCACTTGTTGAAGCCGTAGCGCCCGAACGCCTGGATCTGGTCCGACAGGTCCTGGATCGCGCGGCGGTCGTACCCCTTCTCCACCGCCTTGTCCACGAACTTGCCGAGCTCCTTCTTGATCAGCTCCTCATCCTTTTTGCCCACCGCCTTCCGCAGCACGTCGGCTTCGGCCAGGGAGAGGCCGCCCAGGATCTGGGCGATACGCATCACCTGCTCCTGGTACACGATCACGCCGTACGTGGGCTCCAGCACCTCCGTAAGCTCGTTGAAGGGGTAGCGCACCTCCTCCTGCCCCAGCTTGCGGCGGATGTAGACGAGGTCCATCCCCATGTCCAGCGGGCCGGGGCGCACGAGGGCGTTGGCGGCGATCAGGTCGTCGAAGCGGTCCGCCTTCATAGCGCGGATCTTCTCGGTCGCGAGCGCGGATTCGAACTGGAAGACGCCCGCCGTGCCGCCGCGCGCCAGCATCTTGTACACCTCGGCATCGTCCAGCGGGATCGCCTCGGCCTTTTCGAACTCCTCGCCGGTCTCCGGATGCCTGAGCGCCCCGTGCCGCGCGCGGATCATCACCACGGCGTCGTGGATCACCGTGAGCGTCTTGAGACCCAGGAAGTCCATCTTGAGCATGCCCGCCTTCTCGAGGCAGTTCATGTCGTACTGCGTGACGATGATGGACTCGCCGTTGCCGCCGCCCGATCCCTTGCTGCTCTGCGTGCAGATGGGGACGTACTCGTCCAGCGGCCCCGGCGCGATCACCACGCCGGCCGCGTGCACGCTGGAGTGCCGCGCGAGTCCCTCCAGCGTCATCGAGTGGTCGAGGAGGTTCTTGTAGCGCTCCTCCTTCTCGTAAAGCTCCTTGACGTCGGGAATCTGCTTGACCGCCTCCTCGACGGTCAGCGAGTACGCGGGCGAGTTGGGGATCAGCTTGGCGAGCCGGTCCGTCTCTGCGGGGAGGAAGCCGAGCGTGCGGCCCACGTCCTTGACCACGGCGCGGCTCTTCATCGTCCCGAAGGTGATGATCTGCCCCACGGCGTCGCGCCCGTACTTGTCGCGCACGTACTCGATGACCTCGCCGCGGCGCTCGAAGCAGAAGTCCACGTCGATGTCGGGCATCGACACGCGCTCCGGGTTCAGGAACCGCTCGAAGAGCAGGTCGAACTGGATCGGGCAGATGTCCGTGATCCCGGTGCAGTACGCCACGATGGACCCCGCCGCCGATCCACGCCCCGGCCCCACGGGAATCCCGTGCTCGCGCGCCCAGCGGATGAAGTCCGCCGTGATCAGGAAGTACCCCGAGTAGTCGAGCTTGGGGTTGCAGATGACGCTCAGCTCGTACTCCGCCCGCTCCACGATCGCGGGCGGGAGGAGCTCCTTCGGATCGGTCCCTTCCGGCGCGTCGCCCCACCCGTCCAGGCCGTACCGCTCCAGCGCGCCGCGCCAGACCCACGCGCGCAGCATCTCCGCCTCGGTGCTGAACCCGTCGTTCGCCACCGGGAAGGCGGGGACGAAGTAGCCCTTGGGGTAGCTCCAGTTGCACTCGTCCGCCACGCGCAGCGTGTTCTCCAGGACGTCCGGCCGGTCGGGGAAGCGCTCGCGCATCTCCACCGCGTTCTTGAAGTAGAGCTGGTCGTCGTACTTCATCCGGTTGGCGTCGTGGAAGTCCTTCCCCAGCCCGATGCAGAGGAGGACGTCGTGCGCCTGGTGGTCGCTGGAGCGCAGGAAGTGCGTGTCGTTCGTGGCCACGACGGGCGCGCCCATCTCCTCGGCCAGCTTGAAGATGCGCCGGTTGAGCTCGTCCTGGCCGCTGGAGTTGTGGGCCTGCACCTCCAGGTAGTAGCGGTCGCGGAACACCTCCTGGTGCCACTCCACCGCCTCGCGCGCCTGGTCCCAGCGGTCCTCCATCAGGTGCTGCGCCACCTCGCCCGCCAGACAGGCGGAGGAGACGATGAGCCCCTCGGAGTACTTCGCCAGCACCTCGCGGTCGATGCGCGGCTTGCTGTAGAAGCCCTCCGTGTAGCCGATGGAGGTGAGCTTCGACAGGTTCTTGTACCCCTGCAGGTCGCGCGCGAGGAGCACGAGGTGGTAGTACCCCTTTTCGCCCTTGACCTTGCCGCGTTCGTGGCGCGAGCCGGGGGCGACGTACGCCTCCATCCCCACGATGGGCTTGATCCCGGCCTTCTTCGCCTGTTCCTGGAAGAGCCACGCGCCGAACATGCACCCGTGGTCCGTCAGCGCGAGCGCGGGCTGCTCGAACTCCTTGGCGCGCTTGATCAGGTCGCCCAGGCGGTTGGCGCCGTCGAGGAGCGAGTACTCGGAGTGGCAGTGGAGATGTACGAAGGACATCGGGAGAGGGCCGCGGGTGAGTCTTGCCTATCCATATGCGCCACAACGGCTTGGGCGGGCCTCCTGAGAGCGCCCGTTCACCCCCTGCCGCGTCGTGTGCTGAGCCTTGAATATGCCCCCGGCGGCCGGATTGCGGAAGGGAAGCGCCCTGAACCGGCCACCCGCGACGGGGTGACGGCCCGTCCTCCGGTATCCGCGGGATGCAGGTGCCGAGGGGGGAACTTCGCGGATTGCTGCGGTTCGGCGCGATAAGTATGTTCACGGACCCGTACCCCGCCTACGAGAGCACATGCCCCGCATCTTCGACAACATCGACCTGAAGCTTGCTGCGGTCATCCAGGACACGCTCCGCATCTCCCAACGCGCGGACTTCTGCGTCGGCTACTTCAACCTGCGCGGCTGGAAGCACGTCGACCGCATCATCGATCTGTGGCCTGGAGGTGAGGGCCAGTGCTGCCGGCTCCTCGTTGGAATGCAACCCTCGCCGCAGGAAGAGCTTCGCCATGCGCTCAGCCTGCGCGGGAATGATGAGGGGATTGATCAGCAGACGGTCCTTCGCCTAAAGAAGCAGATGGCGGAGCAGTTTCGCGAACAGCTCACTCTAGGCGCGCCGACCAATGCGGACGAGGCGACGCTGCGCCGACTGGCTCGGCAGATCCGTGACGCCAAGGTGAGGGTCAAGCTGTTCCTGCGGTACCCGCTGCACGCCAAGCTGTATCTGATGCACCGCGACGACCCCAACAACCCCACCCTGGGGCTGGTGGGGAGCAGCAACCTGACACTCGCCGGTCTATCCCGGTACGGCGAACTGAACGTGGACGTGCTGGACCACGACGCCTGTGCCAAGCTCCAGGCATGGTTCGATGACCGCTGGAACGACAGGTGGTGCCTGGACATCTCAGATGAGCTGGCCGCAATCATCGAGGAGAGCTGGGCGCGCGAGGAGCTGATCCCGCCGTACCACATCTACCTCAAGATCGCCTACCACCTGTCGCAGGAGGCGCGAAGCGGTCTGGCGGAGTTCCGCCTGCCGCGCGAGCTGGAGGGGAAGCTCTTCGACTTCCAGAAGGCAGCCGTCAAGATCGCGGCGCACCACCTGCTCAAGCGCCGCGGGGTGCTGATCGGCGACGTCGTCGGGCTGGGCAAGACGCTGATGGCGACGGCGCTCGCGCGCATCTTTCAGGACGACTTCTTTCTGGAAACGCTGATCATCTGCCCAAAGAATCTGGTGCCGATGTGGGAAGACTACGCCGCCCGCTACCGGCTCCTGGCCAAGATCGTCCCCCTGAGCCGGGTGGAAGGCGAGCTGCCGGATCTGCGGCGGTACCGCCTGGTGCTGATCGATGAGAGCCACAATCTCCGCAACCGCGAGGGAAGGCGCTACCGTGTCATCCAGGAGTACATCACGGAGAACGAGAGCCGCTGCATCCTCCTCTCCGCCACGCCCTACAACAAGAGCCACCTGGACCTTTCCTCTCAGCTCCGGCTGTTCGTGGCGCCGGAGGAGAACCTGGGAATCCGGCCGGAACGGAAGCTGGAGGAGACCGGCGAGCTGGAGTTCGTGCGCCGCCACCAGTGCGGGATCAACACGCTCCCCGCGTTCGAGAAGAGCGAGCACGCGGACGATTGGCGCGAGCTGATGCGTCGCTACATGGTGCGCCGGACGCGTAGCTTCATCCAGGAGAACTATACGGAAATGGACGCCAAGCGCGGCCGGCGATACCTGCGCCTGGAGGATGGGAAGCGGTCCTACTTCCCCGTGCGTGTTCCACTCACCCGCACCTTTACACTGGACTCCCGAGACCCCACCGATCCCTACGCACGCCTGTACTCCGACCCGGTAGTGGGTGCGATCAACTCCCTCAACCTGCCGCGCTACGGGCTGGGGAACTACGAGCACCCGACCCCCAGCCGCGCCGCCACTTCAGCCGAGGGAAAGGTTCTGGAGGGGCTTTCCCGGGCAGGCAAGCGCCTGATGGGCTTTTCGCGCACGAACCTCTTCAAGCGGCTGGAAAGCGGAGGCCCCGCGTTCATCCAGTCGCTGGAACGCCACGCTCTGCGCAACTTCATCTTCCTGCACGCGATCGAGAACGGGCTGGAGCTTCCGCTCGGCACGCAGGGCGCGGACGTGCTCGATGACCCGGGCGACGACGGTGACGCCGAGCCGGAACCGCTCTTCGCCGGCGCGGAGAACGGCGCGGCTGCATACGCCGGGGAGGGAGCCGACCCTGCCGTCACCGAGTATCGCCAGCGTGCCGCCGCGCTCTTTGAGCTGTACCGAACACGGTACCCGAAGCGCTTTACCTGGCTGCGTGCGTCGTTGTTCACCCCTCAGCTGCGGCACGACCTGCAGGCGGACGCCGACACCATTCTCAGCCTGCTGGCGGAGTTCGGCAGGTGGGACCCCGAGCGCGACGCGAAGCTGGAGGCGCTGGTACGGCTCCTCACGGTGGAGCGGCCGTACGAAAAGGTCCTGGTGTTCACCCAGTTCGCCGACACGGTCGACTACCTGTGCGAGCAGCTCCGCTCGCGGGGCATCACCGCCTTCGCGGGGGTCACCGGCGACTCGGAAGACCCGACTGCGCTTGTGTGGCGCTTCAGTCCCGAGAGCAACGGCAAGCGCGACCGTGTGCCGCCAGCGGCAGAGCTGCGGGTGCTGATCGCCACGGACGTTCTTTCCGAGGGGCAAAACCTCCAAGACTGCCACGTCATCGTCAACTATGATCTTCCCTGGGCCATCATCCGCCTGATCCAGCGCGCGGGGCGCGTAGACCGGATCGGCCAGAAAGCGGACACCATCTTCGCCTACTCCTTCCTTCCGGCCGAGGGAGTGGAGCGGATCATCCGGCTGCGCGGGCGGGTTTCACAGCGCCTCCGCCAGAACGCGGAGGTGGTGGGGACGGACGAGGTGTTCTTCGAGGATGAAGAGGCCGCCCGGCCACTCGCGGATCTATACAACGAAAACGCGGGCATTCTGGACGGCGACGGTGGCTTGGACGGCGAGGTGGACCTGGCCTCGGAGGCGTACCAGATCTGGAAGAACGCGACGGACGATGATCCGTCTCTGCAGAAGACGATCCCCGAGCTCCCGAACGTGGTGCTCTCAGCCCGCACACACCCGGGCACGGAAGACGATCCGCCGGGAGTGCTGCTCTACATGCGGACAGCGGACGGCAACGACGCGCTCGCCTGGGTGGACGCGGAGGGGAACACGGTGACGCAGTCACAGCTCCGGATCCTGGCGATGGCGCGTTGCGCCCCCGATACGCCGGCGCTGGTGCACCACGGCTGCCACCACGAACTGGTGAGCCGCGGGGTGGAGCAGATCGTCAGCGAGACGGCCTCTGTCGGTGGGCAGCTCGGCCGCCCCTCCGGCGCCCGCTTCCGTGTGTACGAGCGCCTCAAACGCTATGCGGAGCACGTGCGCGGCACGCTCATGGAGACGCTGGAGCTGGGGCGCGCCATCGACGACGTGTACCGCTACCCGCTGCGCTCCACCGCTACGGACACGCTGAACCGGCAGCTCCGCAGCGGGATCGACGATGCACAGCTCGCCGAGATGGTGATCGCCCTGCGCGACGACGACCGGCTCAGCATCGTGGACGACGAGGAACAGGCCCGCGAGCCGCAGATCATCTGCTCGCTCGGGCTGTACGACACGAAAGGCAACTGAGGATGGCGATCAACACCGCCCGCACACGACAGCACCTCCAGGACTTTGCCTTCCGCGACCTGTTCGTGGAGGAGCTGGGATGGAATCGCCCCCGCGAATCGCGCCCGCTTCCCGCCGCTCTCGACGGCAACGCGTATACGCAGCGCCACGTGGCGGAGCTGGGTGGGGCGGTGGTGATCGAGATCGAAGCGGAAGGGGGCATCCCCGATGCGAAGGCGAGAGCGGCGATCCACCGCGCGACCGCCAGGCTTCACCACGAAAACCTGCTGATCTTCGTGGATCACCTCCGCACCCAGAGCCTCTGGTTCTGGGCCAAGCGCGACGGTGCCAAGCTCCTGCCGCGTGAGCATCTGTACGTGAAGGGACAGGCCGGAGACCTGTTCCTCTCAAAGATCAGCGGGATGTTCGTAGAGCTGGGCGACCTGGACGACGAGGGGAACATCCCCGTGGTGGAGGTGGCCAGGCGCCTGGCGGATTCGCTGGACGTGGAGCGCGTCACGAAGAAGTTCTACCGCGAGTTCCAGGAGCAGCACCTCGCCTTCGTGCAGCTGATCGAGGGGATCGATGATGAGCGCGACCGGCGCTGGTACGCATCCGTGCTGCTCAACCGGCTGATGTTCATCTACTTCCTGCAACGGAAGGGTTTCCTCGACGGCGGCAGTTACAACTACCTGCAGGAGAAGCTGGACGTCGCCCGCAAACGCGGCGAGGATCTGTGCGGTCCAGTCTTCACCGGGCTGGGGGAGCTCCCCAAACCGCACACCTACTGCTTCTACGACGAGTTCCTCAAGGTCCTCTTCTTCGAGGGCTTCGCCAAGCCGGAAGCGCAACGCAGCGCGGATGTGAACCGGACGCTGGGCAAGATCCGCTACCTCAACGGCGGCCTCTTTCTGCCGCACCGCATCGAGAGGGAGTACGAGAGCATCCGGATTCCCGATCAGGCGTTCGCCAACATCCTTCAGCTTTTCCGGAGCTACGACTGGAACCTGGACGATACGCCGGGGGGGAACCCCAACGAGATCAGCCCCGACGTGCTCGGCTACATTTTCGAGAAGTACATCAACCAGAAAGCGTTCGGCGCCTACTACACGCGTCCGGAGATCACGGAGTACCTTTGCGAGCAGACGATCCACCGGCTGATCGTGCAGCGGGTGAGCCACCCCGGCGTGCCCGGCGTGCTCCCGCCCTGCCGCTTCGACTCCCTCCCCGATCTCCTGCTCAAGCTGGACGCGTCGCTCTGCCGTACGCTGCTCTTTGACGTACTCCCCGGCCTGACGCTGCTCGACCCGGCGTGCGGCTCGGGGGCGTTTCTCGTGGCGGCCATGAAGACGCTGATCGAGGTATACAGCGCTGTCACCGGGCGTATCGAATTCCTGAACGACCCTCAGCTCACGAAGTGGCTCGCGGACACGCGGCGCGAGCACCGCTCGCTGAACTACTACATCAAAAAGCGGATCATCGCGGACAATCTGTTCGGCGTCGATCTTATGGAGGAGGCCACGGAGATCGCGCGGCTGCGCCTCTTCCTGGCACTGGTCTCATCCGTCCAGTCCGCGGATCAGCTGGAGCCGCTCCCCAACATCGACTTCAACATCCTGGCGGGGAACTCGTTGATTGGGCTGCTGCGCGTGGACGAGGCGGAGTACGACCGCCGTGCCCAGGGCGACTTCTTCCAGAAGAGCTACCGCCAGCTGGTGAACGAAAAGAATCGGCTGGTTGGTCGGTACCGCCACCACGCCGCTACGGAGGCGGAGGATTCCGCCGCCTTGCGTGACCTGCGCGACGAAATCGACGAGCAGCGCCGGGCGGCGACGGAGAACCTGAATGCCCTACTGCTCGATGAATTCGCGGGGGCCGGGATTCGCTACGAGCAGGCGACGTGGAACGCGGCCAAGGGCAAGGAAGGCAAGCCAAAGAAACGTGCGCTCCATAGCACCGACATCGCCGCGCTGCACCCCTTCCACTGGGGCTACGAGTTCGACGAGGTGCTGAACGGACGTGGCGGCTTCGACGCCATCATCACCAACCCGCCGTGGGATGTCTGGCAGACCGACGAAAAGGAGTTCTTTCAGGAGTACGCACCCGAGATTCAGAAGAACAAGCTACGGATCGAAGATTGGAAGAAGCAGCACGCTAAGCTGATGAAGCACCCTGAACTGCGGGATGCATGGCTGACGTACGCCAGCCGCTTTCCGCATGTGTCTGCCTGGTTCAAGGCCGCGCCACAATTCGAGAACCAGCGATCCTTCACGGAAACTGGGGCGCGAATCGCTTCCAAGACCAACTTGTATACGTACTTCGTGGAGCAATGCTACAATCTGCTCCGCCCCGGCGGCGAGTGCGGCATCGTGGTCCCCAGCGGCATCTATACGGACCTGGGCACCAAGCAACTAAGGGAGATGCTGTTCGGCTCGACGCGGATCAGCGGACTGTTCGGATTCGAGAATCGAAAGGAGATCTTCGAGGGTGTGCACCGCAGCTTCAAATTTGTGGTGCTCACCTTTGAGAAGGGTGGTAGCACCCAACGCTTCTTCGCCACCTTCATGCGGCTTGACGTAGAGGACCTGGCCCGGTTTCCAGCGCAGGATGCGATCCGTGTTTCTGTCGATCTGGTTCGGCGGCTCTCTCCCAATTCGCTTTCGATTATGGAGTTCAATTGCGAAACCGACGTACAGATTGCGGAGAAGATGCTGCGCTTCCCCCTACTCGGGCAGGAGCGGGACGGAGCGTGGAATCTTTCGCTGACGCAGGAATTTAATATGACGACGGACAGCGATCTGTTCCACCCCGAACCCGCGCCCGGGTGGCTGCCGCTGTACGAGGGAAAGATGCTCCACCAGTTCACCCACACCTGGGCTAATCCCCGGTACTGGATCGACGAAACGCAGGGGCGGAAGCGGCTGCTGGGGAACCGCGATGATGCAGGGCAGAAGCTGATCTATCAGCATCACCTGCTCGGGTATCGGGAGATCGCCCGGAACACCGATGAGCGGACCATGATTGCGGCTGTGCTTCCACCGCGAGTTTTCGCGAATCACAAAGTGGTTCTCTGGAACCCGACATCGGCCGGCTATTCAGTGCGGGAAATGCTGTTCGTGTGCGCGATCTTTAATAGTATGACGCTCGATTATCTGCTGCGATACAGCGTCACCATGGGCGTGCCCATGTTCGTCGTGTACCAACTCCCTGTCCCCCGCCTTACAGAGCGGGACTCGGAGTTTGCTCCCATCGTGGAGCGCGCCGCCCGGCTGATCTGCACCACCCCGGAGTTCGACGATTTGGCTCTGGAGGTAGGGCTGGGTAGCCACGTGAACGGCGCCACGGACCCGGGCGAGAGAGCCCGGCTCCGCGCCGAGCTGGACGGCATGGTGGCGCACCTGTACGGGCTCACGGAAGCGGAGTTCGCGCACATCCTGGGCACGTTTCCGCTGGTGGCAAAGGAGACGAAGGATGCGGCGATGGCGGCATACCAGGCGCTGACCCCCATACCCGGAGACCCCGATATCGCCCGCCTGATCGCGCAGGGGGAGAGCGGCACGCTGGAGTTCAAGAGCACCGCGCGCTGGGACGTGAGAGAGGGAAAAAAGAACCCCAAGATGGAAGAGATCATCGTCAAGACGGTGGCCGCCTTCCTGAACTCCGCGGGGGGCACCCTCCTGATCGGGATCGCGGATGACGGTACCGTGCTGGGCCTGGACGCCGACTACCGCACTCTGGGCGAGCGCGCCAACGCCGACGGATTCGAGCAGTGGCTCACCCAACACCTCGGCAAGCACATCGGCTTTGGTCTGGCGCCACTCCTAGAGGTGAGCTTCCACGGAATCGACGGCAAACAGGTCTGCCGAGTGCTGGTGAAGTCCTCACCCAAACCTGTGTGGGTCAAAACTGAAGGGCAGGAGCACTTCTACGTGCGCACCAACAACTCCAGCCGAGCGCTCTCGGCTCGGGAGGCGCAGGAATACGCGCAGACGCATTGGGGGTTAAGGGGCAACAACGGCGAGGGATGATACGCGCGAGAGTCAAATACGCGCGGATCGCCTGATGCTCGCGCGAGCGCGTAAGACTGGTTCTGCGAAGTAAAAAGCTCCGGCCACTGACGCAACACCGGCACGCTGGCCCGCCCGGCGAAGGCAGCGTAGCTTGCGCGGGTCCGCACGCCACCTCCCCCGCGCCCCCGGCTGCGCATGGACACCGATCGGAGCACCGACCACCTGCGCGGCGAGCGTGACCTCGGGGTGCTGCGCGTGCTGCGGGCGGAGTACGGCCCCGGAGACCGCTTCGAGCCGCACGCGCACGGACACGCATATCTGTGCTTCCCCCTGCGCGGCGGCTTCGCCGAGAGCTCCGGGACGTCGGAGCGGGTCTGCCGCCCGGGGAGCGTGATCTTCCGCCCCGCCGGCGAGCGGCACGCCACCCGCTTCGGGGCGCAGGGCGCGCGCTGCCTGATCGTGGAGATGGACGACCGCTGGATGGACGGGGTTGCCGCGCGCGGCGCCGTGCCGGGCAGCCGCTCGGCGGAAGTGCGCGGGGGGCGCACCCGCTGGCTCGCCCACCAGCTGGACGAGGAGCTGCGCGCATGCGACGCCGCATCCGTGCTCGCCCTGGAGGGGCTGGTGCTGACCGCGCTGGGCGAGGTGTCGCGTGCCGCGGACGCCCCGCCGGGCGCCCGGGCTCCCTTGTGGCTGCAGGGGGTGCTCGAGCGCGTGCGTGCGGAGGCGGGCGCCCCGCCGGCGCTCTCCCTTCTGGCGCGCGACGCGGGGGTGCATCCGGTGCACCTGGCGCGCGAGTTCCGCCGGCACGTGGGGTGCACCGTGGGCGAGTACCTCCGCCGCGCGCGCATCGAGCGCGCGTGCGCCGCCCTCGCCTCGTCGGCCCGCACCATCTCGTCCATCGCCCACGAGGCTGGCTTCGCGGACCACAGCCACTTCACCCGCACCTTCCGCCGGCATACCGGCACCACCCCGCTGGCGTACCGCCGCGCGCACCGGGGCCGCTAAACCGGTTCCATCCCCGCCCGGCCGTTCAAGACGGCGCCTTCCCCCCGCGCCATCTTCCGCGTATGGCCGGGCAGGCGGCCCGGCGCTCCACTCGCGCTCCCCGTCCTCACATGCGTATCCACTCCCTGTCAGGCGTGCTTCTGGCGCTCGTGTCGACCGCGGCCGGGTGCGCACCGCCGCGCTGCCCCCCTGTCGCCGCCCCTCCGCCGCGCGCCGCGGTGGTGCGCGGTGCGGTGGGGGAGCGGCTCGACGGGCGCCTGCGTGCGCTCGCCGACTCCCGATTCGCCGGGGCGGTGCTCGTCATGCGGCGCGGCGAGACGCTCCTGCGCCAGGGGTATGGGCGCACGGCGGGCACGTGCGGCAGGCCGGTGACGCCCGCCACGGGGTACTGGATCGGCTCCCTCAGCAAGTCGTTCGCGGCGGCCGCCATCCTGCGGCTGGAAGAGGAGGGCCGGCTTCGCACCACCGACTCGATTGGGCGCTTCTTCACCGGGCTCCCCACCGGCCGCGCGGGGATCACCCTTCACCAGCTCCTCACGCATACGGGCGGGCTGGGCCACAACTACGCGGCGGATGGAACCTCCGACCGCTCACGTGCCGTGGCGGCCATCCTGCGGCCTCCCGCCGTGGACGAGCCCGGTACCCGCTTCCACTACTCCAACGACGGATACAACCTCCTCGCCGCCGTGGTGGAGACCGCCGCCGGCGAGCCGTATGACGCGTACGTGCAGCGGATGCTGATCGGCCCGGCCGGACTGCGCTCGAGCGGGCCGTGGGACGACCGGCCCGCCGCCGATGCGCTCGGGATTGCGCCGCCGCGGAACGGGAGGGGGCCCGCCTACCACCTTCACGACCGCGGATACATGGGCGCGACGGGAATTCATTCCACCGTGGACGACCTGGTGCGCTGGCTGAACGCGCTGCGTGGCGGCCGCGTTCTGCGCGACAGCAGCATCGCGCGGATGTGGCGCCCATACGTGGCCGCCGGTGCGCGCGGGGAATACGGCTACGGCTGGTTCATCTCCACCGCGCCGGGCGGGGGGCGGGTGGTGGAGCATGGCGGCACGGACACCGACCTGGGCCACAACGCGGTGCTCTGGTGGCGCATGGATGACGACGTGGTGATCTCCATCGCATCCGCTTCGGGTGAGCCGGGAGGCGTGCCGGCCAGCCGCAGGGTGCGAGATGCCCTGATTCGCCTCCTGCCCGCCACCGGCGCTCCGTGACGCGAAGCGCCCGTGGCACGCTGGACTTCGAACGCGGAATGGCCCCCGCGCCAGGACGGCCTTCGCGCGGAAGGCGGGGGTTGGGCCGGGGAGAGGACCGGCGTGATGAATCGCGCCCGGACGAGGTTTGCGGCGCAGGGGCGGCGGCATGCTTGCTCGGGTTTGGGAAGCTGGATACATTCTGGCGTAGAACGCGCTCTGCCGGCTCTCTTCCCCTGCTCCTCCCCTATCATGCGCCTGCGCCTTCTCATTGCCGTTTTCGCCACGATGGGCCTGTGGGCATGCCAATCGGGATCCCGCAGCCCGGAGGGCGAGCCGCGTCCAATGGCTGGGGTGGACCTCGAGGTCGGCGCGGACTCGCTCTTCCGGTCGACGCAGCGGCGGCTCGTCGCCCAGGGGTACCGGGTCGACCGTGCGGACCCGGACCTACGCTACCTCCTGGTGCGCGCGCCCGACGCCGAAACGCAGGTCGGGATCCGGATCGAGGCGCGGGGGAGCTCTTCTCACCTCTCCGCCCTGCCGGTTGGCCGAGCGGACTCCATGGCGCAGATGCTCGCGGTGCTCAGGGTGATGCACGACGCGGTTGAGACCACGCCGCGGTAGCGCCCACCCCGCAACACCCCTCCACGCAAACGGCCCCGCGGAATCATCGCCGCGGGGCCGTTCGTGCGTCCTGCGCCAGGCACTTCGCTCCCGGCTACCCGCGGCGCGGCGCGGCGCGGCGGAAGAAACACGGGCAGCCACGTGGGGCAGCCCCCACGGGATCTGTGCGTCAGGGCGGGGGATCGAGGTGAGGCGGGCGGTGGGCAGACACGCAGGTCTGCCCCTACGGTTGCGGTGCGTTAGGCGAGGATCGAAGCCGCGCGGAGGGCGGGCGCGATGAATCGCGCCTCTACGGGAACCGTGCACACGGCGGGGATCGACGCGCACGCCCCTCCCCCAGGTTGTTTTGGGGGAGGGGCCGCGAGGAACGAGCGGGGGAGGGGGCCCCGCCCCTACGCCCCGCCGCCGATTTGCGTGGCGACGCGGGTGTCGGACAGGTTGCGCTCCATCGGCGCCGCAGGGGTGGATCTCTCCGGCGGAATGGTGGAGCCGTCGCGCACCGCGGGGATGGCGCCCTCCTCCAGCCACGCGTAGCGGCCCTTGAGCACGTCCTGCGCGAGCTTGTAGGTGAAGTCGTCGGCGTTGTCCGTCACGCGGCCGAAGAGCTCCTTGATGCGGATGCGCGCGCGGCGGCAGAAGAGGTCCGCCACCAGCGCCGCCTCGCGGCCGTGCGGCTCGTCGCGCAGGGACTGGGCGCGCACGCAGGCGGCGGTCATGGCGAAGAGCTCCGCGCCGATGTCCACGAAGCGGCCCAGCAGCGCCTGCTTCCGCTCCAGCTTGGCCTGGTAGCGGCCCATCGCGAAGAACATGCTGCGCGCCAGCTTGCGCGAGGTGCGCTCCACGTAGCGGATGTGCTTGGCCAGCCGCCCGAACTCCGAGTACGCGTTCGGGATCTGCCCGCCGCCCACGAAGCGCTTCGGCAGCCAGCCGGCGTACCACACGCCCGCCTTGGCCATCGCGCCCACCTTCTGCCCGAAGGAGATGTCCGGCTTGATCAGGTCGCCGGCCACGGCCAGGTGCATGTCCACCGCCTCGCGGGCGATGAAGAGGCGCATGATCTCGCTGGAGCCCTCGAAGATGCGGTTGATGCGGAAGTCGCGCATCATCCGCTCCACCGGGATCGGCAGCTCGCCGCGCGCGGCCAGCGAGTCGGCCGTCTCGTAGCCGCGCCCGCCGCGGATCTGCAGGCAGTCGTCCACGATCTTCCACCCCATCTCCGTCGTCCACAGCTTGGCGATGGCGGCTTCCAGGCGGATGTCGTTCTTGGCCTCGTCCGCCAGGGCCGACGCCAGCTCGGCCACCGACTCGATGGCGAAGGCGTTGGCGGCCATGTCGCCCAGCATCTGCGCCACGGCGTCGTGCTTGCCCACGGCCGCGCCCCACTGCACCCGCTCCGCCGCCCACTTGCGCGAGACCTCCACGGCGACCTTGGCCCCGTACGCCGCGCTCATGGGCAGGGTCAGGCGCCCGGTGTTCAGCGTCATCAGCGCCAGCTTCAGCCCCTTCCCCTCGCCCCAGATCACGTTCTCGCGCGGGACGCGGACGTTGTCGAAGCGGATGACGGCGTTCTGAAGCGCCCGCAGCCCCATGAAGTGGCAGCGGTGCGTGATCTCCACCCCCGGCGTGTCCACCTCCACCACGAACGCGGTGATCTGGGGGATCTCCTTGCCGTTCTTGATCTTGGACGGCGTCTTCGCCATCACCACCAGCAGCTCGGCCAGGGTGCCGTTGGTGCACCACAGCTTCTCGCCGTTGAGGATGTAGGCGGTGCCGTCCTCGGTGAGCGTGGCCGTGGTGGCGAGCGCCGCCGGGTCGGACCCCACCCCCGGCTCCGTGAGCGCGAAGGCCGAGATGGCGCCCCTGGCCAGCCGCGGCAGGTACTTCTTCTTCTGCTCCGCGGTGCCGAACATCTTCATCGGCTGCGGCACGCCGATGGACTGGTGGGCGCTCAGGAGGGCGGTGAGGTTGCCGTCCTGGCTGGTCACCATGCCGATGGTGCGCCCGTAGCCCCGCTGTGAGAGCCCGACGCCGCCGTACTCCTCCGGGATCTTGAGCCCGAACGCGCCCAGGTCGCGCAGCCCCTGCACCACCTCCGGCGGGAGCTCGCCCGTGCGGTCGATGGCGTCCGAATCGACCTCTTCCTCCATGAACTTCCGCAGCTTCGCCATGTAGGCGTCCGTCTTCGCCCTGTCCTCGGGCGTCTGCTGCGGGAAGGGGTGGATCAGGTCCAGGCGGAAGTTGCCGAGGAAAAGCTCGCGGACGAAGCTGGGCGCGGTCCACTCGGTCTCGCGCGCCGCTTCGGCGACCTCGCGCGACTCCTGCTCGCTCGGTGCGGTCTGGGCACTCATCACACGGATCCTGGTTGCGGGGTAGGGAAGTCGCGCCGCGATTCGAACAGGGCCGGAACGCGGCAAAATCAAAGCTACGGCTGAGCCGTGCTCACGCAACACCCCACCCTCATGCGCAGGAACGTTCCAGCTACCGCTCCTATTGCGCCAGGTGCCGGTATATTCCTGCGAACAAAGCCTCACAAAGAATGGCGATAAGGGAGCGATTCCGGTCGGGAGAGGCGTGGTAGCTGGGGTCTCGGCTCCGGTAACGTTGGGATGTCCACAACGGACGACAACGAAAACCAGCTTCTACGGAGCTTTCAGATGAAGTTTGCCCGCATCATCCCCGCTTTCGCCTCGCTGTCCCTCCTCCTTGCCGCCTGCGAACGCACCCCCACCTCCGGCGACGTCGCGCCTCCCACGACGAGCCGCCACGAAGACAATCCGCCGCCGCCCCCGCCCCCGACCCCCCCGCCGACGGACACCACCGGGATCGGCGGAGGGGTGAAGGGAAGCGGCAACTGAGGCATATGAGCGGCCGCGGAGACTACTCCGCGGCCGTTTTCCCGCGCAGGTAACGGGTGAGGTCCGAGGCCAGCCCTTGCACCAGTGCATCATCCTCCGACGACGACGACGGTGCCGTTGCGGAGAACTGGAGCCTGCGCGTGACGGAGTCGAGCACCGACTCCGCCTCGGCCAGCACGTGCGCCTCCTTGCGACGCACCGCGATCTCCCGCGCGGTCGACGCGGCGCGCTCGGCTCTCGTCCAATCGCCCAGGCTGGTGGCGCCCCGCGCCGCATCCATGAGCGCCCACGGTGCGTTCTCGCGGTTGTGCCAATCCCCCGCATAGCTCCAGATGTTGTCCCACGCTTCGTCGTAGACCGCCCGGTCCCCGGCGCCCCCCGATGCCCGCGCGATGTTGCCCCAGCTCAGCAGCTGCTCGCACGGGTGGGAGATGTGCGGATGCGCGGCGCGCAGCACGTCGAGCGCCGGCGCGAACTCGCCGCGGAGGAGCCAGAGCAGGCCGATGTCGCTGGCCAGGACGGGGAGGCGGGGGTGCCGGGGACCGTAGGCGCGGAAGGCGAGGCGGGCCAGGTCGTTGGCCTCGCCGAACTGGTCGGTCTGTACGGCGATCGCGAAGAGATCATGGTATGCGCTCGCCTGAAGCTCCCGCAGGCCGTGCCTTCGCGCCGCGCGGAGCCCGCGGATCAGGAAGCGCCGCGCCGCGGGGTAGTTGCCGCGCTGGATGTAGAGGTTCGCCAGTCCCAGGAACGCACGCGAATACGACTCCCAATCCTTCGCCTGCCTCCCCAGCCCGATCACCCGGCGGAACCAGCTCTCGGCCCTGGGATACTCCGCCCGCCTGCGGGCCAGGAGCCCCACGCGGAATCCCATGGCCGCGTCGCGGGGAGAAGCGATGGCCCCGGCCTGCGCCCAGGCGAGCGCCGTTCCCGGCATCTCCCGCTCGTCCGCCCACTTCGACACGTCAAGGCAGGCGGCGGTCAGCTGCGCCCGCGTCACCTCGCCCGGCGCGCGCAGCACCTCGGCGGCGGCGCGCAGCGGCGCCTCCACCGCGGATTCGAAGCCGGCCGCCTCGAGCTGCGCGACGAGCCGGGAGTACGCGTCGGCGGTGAAGAAGTCGGCGCGGTCCGCGCTGTGGCCCTGGGGGCCGGTGGCGTCCGGATCGGGGCGGCGCTCGTCCGGATCGGCGCTCCCCCACAGCGACACGTCGCGCGCCAGCTGGAACATCACCAGCGCCTGCGCGCCCTCCATCTCCGTCAGTATCTCACCGCCTTCCAGCTGCTCGGGGCCGTGCATCAGCGCGGGAGGAACGTGCCAGCGCCAGCGGCGCCGCGGCTTGCGAGCAGGGCGTGGAGGAGGGGACGAATCGGTCATCGACTGGGGCTCCGCGTGCCAGGAGGTGGGGGGGTGTCGTGCTAGAAGGGATCAGACCGTGGTATCCTGCCCGCGCGGTGGCGCGGCGGGAGCGTGTGAGCTCCCCTGAAGCACCGGGGGCGGCCAGGCGGATGGCAGCTTTTTAGCACAGGGTGTGTACAGTATGCACTCTCGCGCGCTCTAGTGCCAGTGCCGGAACTGATGTTGGCACCTGAAATGCGAGCGCGGCCCCCCAAACCTTACAGCGGGAGGGGGCGGATGAAAGTGCTGGTTACGGGGGGAACGGGGGTCGTCGGGAAGGCTTCGGTGGACCGGCTGCTGGCCGCGGGACACCGGGTGCGGCTCCTCTCGCGCCATGCGGAGGACGATGCGCGCCAGTGGCCCGAGGGCGTGGAGCCCCACACCGGCGACGTCAGCACCGACGAGGGCGTTCGCGGCGCCGCCGAGGGATGCGACGCGGTGCTGCACGTGGTGGGGATCGTGGCCGAGAGCCCGCCCGAGGTCACCTTTCAGGCCGTCAACGTGGACGGCACGCGGCGCATGGCGCGCGAGGCGAAGCGGGCCGGCGTGCGGCGCTTCGTCTACGTGTCGTCGCTGGGGGCGAACGGCGGAGAGTCGGACTACCACCGCTCCAAGCTCGCGGGCGAGGCGGCGGTGCGGGAGGAGGACCCGCCGGGGTGGCTGATCGTGCGCCCCGGGAACGTCTACGGCCCGGGCGACGAGGTCATCTCCACGCTCCTCAAGATGGTGCGCACCATGCCCGCCATCCCGCTGGTGGGGATGGGCGACCACCCCTTTCAGCCGGTGTGGCACGAGGACCTGGGCGAGGCGCTGGCCCGCGCCGTCATCAACCCCGAGCCGGTGCACCAGGCGCTGGACCTGGCCGGCCCCGAGGTCACCAACACGCGCGAGATCCTGGAGCGGCTGGAGGCGCTCACGGACATGCACCCGGTGCACGTCCCCGTCCCGGAGCTCCTCACGAAGCTGGGCGCGCGCGCGGCGGAGACGGTGGGCATCGAGCTTCCCATCAAGGAAGACCAGGTCACCATGCTCATCGAGGGCAACCTGATCCCCCCCGGCGCGCCCAACGCGCTCACGGACACCTTTGGCGTGCAGCCGCTGGGGCTGGACGCGGGGCTGCGGAAGCTGGTGGACGCCCTGCCGGAAGCCCTCCCGTCGGATGGCACGGGGAAGCTGGAGCGGCAGAGCTACTGGGCGGACATCCGCGGCTCGCGCATGAGCGCGGACGAGATCTTCGACCTGCTGCGCCGCGAGTTCTACACCCTGCCGCCCGAGGGGCTGGTGAAGGTGGGCGTGGAGCCGGGCTCGCCGCTGATCCTGGACGAAGGCGAGACGCTGACGCTGGCACTCCCCATGCGCGGGCACATCCAGGTGCGGGTGGCGGAGGCGCGCAACCGCGTCATCACGCTGCTCACGGTGGAGGGGCACCCGCTCAGCGGCGCCATCCGCTTCCTGGTGGAAGAGCGCGAGGGGGGGATCATCCGCTTCGAGATCCGCTCCTTCACCCGCGCCTCCAACCTGCTGGACATGGTGGCCATGCGCACCGCCGGCTTCCTCGCCCAGAAAGCGAACTGGCGCTCCGTGGTCGCCAAGGTCGTGGAGCGCAGCGGCGGCGAAGCCATCGACGGCGTCAACGACGAGACGGGCTTCCTGAACGACGAGGACGCGCGCGGCGTGGAGAAGTGGGTGGGCGAGCTGGTGCTGGGCCTGCGCCGCGCCGAGGCGCCGGGGCTGGGGGAGGATCGGTAAGGGCCCCACCCCCAGCGTCGCTCCGCGACGCATCCCCCTCCCCCAAAAACCGCCTTGGGGGAGGGGGTGCTCGTTCGGGATGGGCGCTCACCGCCGCCGCGGCACCCGAGACCGCTTCAGCGGTCTTCGCGTGGTTTCAGCCGGGGGATTCATCCCCCGGCGACGCGCCCCCGGCGCCCGCCGCCCACAAGCCTGCGACGGCAGGCTTCCCGCGGTTGTTGCAGCGGTTTCAACCGCCGGGCTCGGCCGGGCCTAACCCTCACCCCCCGGTGGTGGTTCCCCCGGTGGCGGCGCTTCCCCCCGTCCGCGGATAGATGCGGTAGCGCTCGCGCTTGGTGCGGTTCCATTCGGCCAGCTCGCGGCGCCAGCGCTCGTCGATCACGCGCGGGTCCTCGCCGCGGTCGAAGGCGGCGCGCGCCCAGTGCGAGCCGATCATCTGCGTGAAGCCCGCATTCTCGATCTTGAACTGCGCCGGGTTCTGCTTCTTGGCCTCGCTCAGCAGCACCAGCGTCGTGTACGCCGGCCGGTAGGTGTTGCGGTCCGTCACCTCCAGGCGCAGCGTGGTGAAGGTCTGCCCCTTGTAGTCCGTGTCCACCGCGGGGTTGGTGGTGGGGGTGATCTGCGTGGGGGTCAGCCGCACGCCCGGAAGGTTGTACTTGGCGACCGCCGCGAGCAGGCGGTTGGCGTCCAGCCAGGGGGCGCCGATGTAATTGAAGGGCGCCTCGGTGCCGCGCCCCACGTGCACGTTGGTCGCCTCGGCCAGCACCAGCCCGGTGAAGTTCAGCGCCGAAGTCACGGAGCGGATGTTGGGGCTCGGCGGGATGAAGCGGAGCCCCGTCTGCTCGAACCAGGTGCTCGGGTTCCACCCCTCCACCGGCACCACGTGCAGGTCGGCGCCGATCTTCGCGTCCTCGTTGTAGTAGCGCGCGATCTCGCCGGCCGTCATCCCGTGGCGAAGCGGGACGCTGTAGTAGCCGGTGATCACCTGCGTCACCGTCTTCACCTCCAGGTCCATCACCGGGCCGTCCTGCATGTCCGTGATGGGGTTGGGCCGGTCGAGTACGATGAAGGGGATCCCCTTCTTCGCAGCCTCCTCCATCGCCATCGCCATCGTCCAGACGAAGGTGTAGACGCGCGCGCCGATGTCCTGGATGTCGAAGACCAGCACGTCCACGTTCGCCAGCTCCTCGGCGGTGGGGCGCTGGGTGCGGTCGTACAGCGAGTAGACCACGACCCCGGTCTTGGTGTCGCGGCCGCCCACGAAGGTGGCGCCGGCCTCCAGGTTGCCGCGGATGCCGTGCTCCGGACCGAAGAGGGCCACCAGCTGCACGCCCGGTGTGCGCGCGAGGAGGTCCGCCCCCAGCTCGCCGGAGCGGGTGACGGCGCTCTGGTTGGTGATGAGGCCCACCCGCTTGCCTCTGATCAAGTGCATCGAGTCGCGCAGGAGGATCTCGATTCCGGGGATCACCGCGCTGCTCCTGCTGGGCGCCTGCTGCGGGCGGTCGGCCGATGCGGTGGCGGCGGGGCGCGCCACGGAGTCTGCGGAGCCGGCGGCGGTCTCCGGGGGCGAGCCGGTGCGGCAGGCGCCCATGGACAGCAGCGTGGCCACGAGGGCGGCGAAGGGGATGGAGATCGGGGCTTGGCGATGCGTCATGGCCGTCCGTAAGTTGAGCGATCCGCCGCCCGTTTGGGCGCGCGGCACGGTACCCGCATTGCCGCACCCGCGGGCGCGGCGAGTGAGGGGCATCGCTGCGAAAGGCGCGCCACACCGGCGCGGCCAAGCACCGAAAGGGGAGGGGGAGGGGTGAGCGAGACGTTCCGCCCGGCGCGGCCGGACGAGGTGCCCGAGGTGGCCCGGCTGGAGGCGCACAGCTTTCCGTCCACCACCCGCACCCATCACTGGTGGGAGGAATGGCTGGTCAGCGGCCCGCATGGTGGGCTGGAATCGTTGTGGGTGGCCGAGGAGCACGGCCGCCTCATCGGCGCCTGCCAGCTCCTCTGGCTGCGGCAGTGGATCGCGGGGGTCGCCATGCCGGTGATGGGGCTCGCGTCCGTCGCCATCGCGCCCACGCACCGGCGGCGGGGGCTGGCGGGGCGCATGCTGACCGCCGGCTTCGACCACGCCCGCGAGCGCGGCGACGTGGGCTCGGCGCTCTACCCCTTCCGCGCGTCGTTCTACGAGCAGCTCGGCTACGGGCTGGCCGGCGAGGCGCACCAGTACCAGCTCGCCCCCGGCCTCCTGCCCGACGACAAGGCGGAGCGGATGCGGGTGCGCCTGGTGGACGCGCCCGAGGACGAGGCCGCCATGCGCGCCGTCTACGCCCAGGCCGCCCAGCGGCTGCAGAGCGGCCAGCTCGACCGCACCGTGCGCTCCTGGCGCAATACGTGGGGGGGCGAGGACCAGGCGGCCGTCGTCTACTGGGGCGAGAGCGGCGAGGCGGAGGGATACGCCATCGTCCGCTACCGCGCCGACCTTCCCATCGACAAGCGCTTCCTGGAGGTGGAGGAGCGCGTCTGGCTGACCCTGGGCGCCCAGCGCGGCCTCTACGCCTGGATGTCGTCGCTGGGCGACCAGTGGCGCGAGATCGTCTACCGCGCGCACCCCGAAGAGGGCTTCGGCGACCGCATCAGCGAGCCGCGCCTGCCGCTGCTGAGCAACCCGGGGTGGGGCCTCTGGTTCCCCTCCGCGACCCTCCTCCGCGGCCCCATGTTCCGCGTCCTGGACGTTCCCGAGGCGCTGGGGATGCGCTCGCTTCAGCCCGAGGAGGACATGACGCTGCGGCTGGAGGTGAACGACGGCCAGGTGGCGGAGAACCGCGGCCCGTGGCGGGTGCGGATGGAGGGTGGCCGCATGGACGTGGAGCCGTTCCGCGGCGGCGCCGTGGACGCCACCTTTACGCTGCCCATGGACACGCTGTCGCGCATCTTCATCGGCGCGCTCGCCCCCTGGCAGGCGATCGCCGGCGGCCTCGCCACCATCGACCGCCCGGAGCTGACCAAGGCGCTGGACCACGCGTGGGGCGTGCCGAAGCCGTGGACGTTCGACAAGTTTTGAACAAAAGTCCTAAGTCCTAAGTCCTGAGTGCTGGGATTGCAGTTCAGCACTTAGCACTTAGCACTTAGCACTAGGCACTAGGCACTTAGCACTAGGCACTTTTCCTGCGCCGCACCCGGCGATCGCGTGCGACGAACAACCCCTTTCTGAAAGGCGGGCAGATGAGGCTTCTGCATCGGTGGGCGGCGCGCGGAGCAGGCGCGCTGGCGGTCTGCGCGGCGCTGGGTGCCGCGGCGTGCGGGGGCGGGGGCGGTGATGCCGGCGGCGGCGGCGATGTGGAGAAGGCGCCGCCGGGCGGCTACCAGACCTTCGGCGGCGGGCCCCCGGGAGGGACGCTGATCGTCCTCTGGGACCGCGAGCCGGACAACCTCAACCCGCTCACCTTCGACGCGTCGCCGTCGTACAACCTCGTCCACCTGATGTTCAGGGCGCTGGCGCGGCGCGACAGCACGCTCAGCAACTACGTTCCCGACCTTCTGGAGTCGTGGCAGGTCAACGGGAACACGGTCGTGATGAAGGTGCGCCCCGGCCTCAAGTGGCACGACGAGAAGCCGGTGACCGCCGACGACGTGGTGTTCACCATCGAGCGCCAAAAGGATGAGAACGTCGGCTCCCCCCGCAAGCCGGACGTGGAAGGAGTCACGTCGGTGCGCATGGTGGATTCGATGACGGTGGAGGCAACGCTCTCCAGGATGAGCCCCGCGGCCGTCAACGCGCTCCTCGAGGTGATCCCCGTTCCCAAGCACATCCTCAAGGACGTGGCTCCGGCGCAGATGCGCTTCCACGCCTTCGGCCGCCAGCCGGTGGGCAACGGGCTCTACCGCTTCGGAAGCTGGGAGCAGGGACGGCAGGTGACGGTGAACGCCAACACCACCGCGCTGGGCGGCCGTCCGTCGATCGACCGCATCATCGTGCGCAACGTCCCCGAGCCGAGCGCCCGCCTCACCTCGCTCCTCAACGGCGAGGGCGACCTCACCAAGGTTTCGGCGGACCAGAAGGGGCGCGTGGGGAGCTCGCAGGCCGTGAAGCTGCATCACACGCCGCGCGTGCGGCCGGGCTGGATCGCGTGGAACGTGGACAAGGAGCCGGTGAGCGACATCCGCGTGCGGCAGGCGTTCCTGATGGCGCTCGACCGTCCCGCGCTCGTCCGCGGTCTCCTGGGCGAGGAGGGCGAGCCCGCGCTGTCGCCGATCCCGCCCGCGCTCCGCGAGCACGCGCGAGACATCCGCACCATTCCGCACGACGTAGCGGGCGCGGGTCGCCTGCTGGACGCCGCCGGCTGGCGCGACACCAACCGCGACGGGATCCGCGACAAGGGCGGCAGGCCGCTGAACCTGGAGATCGAGTTCAGCTCCAGCGACCCGGTTCGCCCGGACATGCTGGTGGGGATACAGAGCCAGGCCAAGCAGGCCGGCATCAACGTCGTCCTCAAGCCGATGGAGAGCACCACCTGGGTCTCGCGCCTGCGCGCGCGCCAGTTCACCGGCTCGTTCTGGGGCTGGGGATGGGGCCCGGGCGTGATGGCGCCCAACGCGGAAGCCATCTGGCACTCGCGCTCCATCCCGCCGGGCGGCGCCAACTTCGCCGGCTACAAGAACCCAAAGGTCGACGCCCTGATCGACTCCCTCCTCGTGGAGGCGGACACGACCCGCGCCCGCGCCATGTGGCGCACGCTGGAGCAGACGGCCATCGACGACGCCGTCTACGCGCCCATCTTCCTCGACCCCGAGTTCTACGGCGTCAGCGCGCGCTTCTCCAACGTGAAGTTCCGCGGCCCGGAGTGGTGGGAGGACGTGATCTTCTGGAGCATCCCCACGAACCGCCGCACCGCGCGAGACCGCATGGCGGCGCAGGCGAAGTGAGGGACTAGGGAACCAGGGATGAGGGGAACGGCAGCGCGCTCGTCTGCCGTTCCCCCCATTCCCCATTCCCCACTTCCCCATTCCCCACAATTGTCCCAGACCGCGCTGGAACAGATGCCTCCCCCCGGGGGTCCAACCATACAGTAGAGCGCGGCGGGCGTTTCGGCCCGCGCAGGAGCAGCATCTGGAGTATCGTGTGACCGTGTCAGTCGTACCCGAGCGCATCCCGGCCCTCGAAGCCCTTTCGGACGGCTTCTGCATGATGGATCCGGAGTGGCGCCTCACCTACTGCAACGCCGCTGCGGAGCGGATGCTGGGCATGCCCCGCGAGGAGTTGCTCGGCCTCACCGCCTCCGAAGCCTTTCCAGGCGCGGAAGAGGCTTCCGTGCGCGAGCGCCTGTCGCGGGCTCGCGACGCGGCCGGGCCGGTACGCGTGCCCGGCGAGGAGATCTTTCCCGGCGCGCCGCGCCCCTTCTGCGTGATCGCCACGCAGGCCGAGGACGGCATCGCGCTCCAGCTGCGCGCTCTGGAGCCGGATACGGGGCGCTCGCGCGGGCTGCTGGAATCGCTCCGGCACGGGTGCGTGGCGGTGGATGCGGCGGGGCGGATCACGTACGCCAACCGCGCCGCACGCGGCGTCCTCGGCGCGCGCCGCGATGCCGTCCCGGGCGCGGAGATCTGGGCGCTGCTTCCCGGCGAGCCAGCCCTCCTGCGCGCCACGCTGCGCTCCGCGCTGGCCAGCGGGAAGCCGCACCGGCTCCACGCCGTCGAGGTGGAGGCGGAGCCGTTCCGCGGCCGCTTCTTCGACGTGTCGACGCGCCCGCTGGTGGACGGCGGCGCGTCGATCCTGTTCGAGGACGTGACCGCGCGCGTCGAGCGCGACCGCGAGCTGGCCCGCTACGCCGCCGAGGCCGAGGAGACGAGCCGCGCCCGTGCCCGCTTCTTCGCCGCGGCGAGCCACGAGCTGCGCACGCCGCTGCACGCCATCGTCGGCTACTCGCACCTCCTGGCCACCGCCACCTTTGGGCCGCTTCCGCGCGAGGCCCAGCGCGCCGCCGAGCGCTCGAGCATGTGCGCCGAGCACCTGTCGCGCCTCGTCGATGACGTGCTCCTCCTCTCCACGACCGAGATCGACCGCCTGCGCGTCGTCCCGGTGCGGCTCGCCCCGGCGGACTTCCTGCACGCCGCCATGGAGCCGCTCCGCGTGCAGGCCGAGGCGAAAGGCCTCTCCTTCACCGTCGCCGCCCCGGACACGCTCCCGGTGGTGGAGAGCGATCCAGAGCGCCTCCGCCAGGTGCTGCAGGCGGTGGTGGGGAACGCCCTCAAGTTCACCCCCCGCGGCAGCGTCCGCGTGGAGGCGCGCACCGCGACCGATCCCGGCACCCTCGAGTTCCGCGTCGCCGACACCGGCCCCGGCATCCCGGCCGACGACCGCGAACGGATCTTCCAGCCGTTCGAACAGCTTTGCGACCCATCCCGCACCGATTCCGCCACCCGTGGCACAGGTTTGGGGCTCACAGTCGCACGCCAGCTCGCCCGCCGCCTCCACGGCACCCTCGACGTGGAGGACGGCGAAGCGGCCGCGGGCGCCGTCTTCCGCCTTCGCGTCCCGGTGGACTTCCCGGCGCAGGGCTGATCCCGCAAGCCAAGACGGCCCGCGCCCTTTCCGGGTCGCGGGCCGTTTCGCTATGTTGCGCGAGCAGTTGCGTGCTTTTCCGCATCCTCACGGCCGACCCATGCTGCGTCTCCACGAGTACCGCTACCACCGCCCCGAGCGCCTCGCCGACGCCCTTGCGCTGCTGCGCGGGCACGAGGACGCACTCGCCATCGCCGGCGGCACGGACCTGATGCCGAACATGAAGCACCGCCTCTTCACCCCGCGCCACCTGGTCGCGCTCAAAGGGATCGCGGAGCTGCGCGGCATCGGCCTGGCGGACGGCGCGGGAAACGCGGTGCCCGACGACTCGCCCGACACGCGGGAGCTGGTGATCGGCGCCGGGGCCACCCTCACCGAGGTGTCGCGCAACCCGCTGGTGCGCCGCCACTTCCCGTCACTGGCCGAAGCCGCCGGCAAGGTGGCCGCCCCGCAGATCCGCAACTCCGGCACGATGGGCGGCAACCTCTGCCTGGACACGCGCTGCACCTACTACAACCAGTCGTACTTCTGGCGCGAGGCGCTGGGCTTCTGCCTCAAGAAGGATGGCGACGTCTGCCACGTCACAAAGGTCGGCAAGAAGTGCGTCGCCGCCCATTCCGCCGACACGCCCCCCGTGCTGATGACGCTCGGCGCCTCCCTCGATCTCGCCTCGGCCGACGGCGCACGCACGCTCTCCGTCGCCGACTTCTTCATCGCGGACGGCAAGTCGAACACGCTGCGCCGCCGCGACGAGCTCATCCACCGCATCCGCATCCCGCTGCCCGCGCCCGGCCTGCGTACCGCGTACCGCAAGGTGCGGCAGCGCAACTCGGTCGACTACCCGCTCCTCTCCATCGCCGCCGCCGCGCGCCTGTCGCCCGACAGCCGCGTCGAATCGCTGTCGCTGGTGGTCTCCGCGCTGGGAGCGAAGCCGCGCGTGGTCTCGGGTCTGGACAAGCTCGCCGGCGCCCCGCTCCGCGAAGTCGTGGACGCCGCCGCCCAGCTCGCCTTCAAGCAGTGCCACCCCCTCGAAAACCTCATCGTAGACCCCGACTGGCGCCACGCCATGGTCCCCGTCTACGTCCGCCGCGCCCTGGAGGAGATGGCCTGACCCCCGGCCACATCCTCGCCCCCCCGCCCTTCGCACCGAATCCGGTAGGGGCAGACCCACGTGTCTGCCCGCCCTTTCCGCGCCTCGAGCCCCGCCCGGCGCGCTGACGTAGACTCGATCTTCACGGCCACGGCTCCTACTCCGCCACCCTCCGAACCGATCTCGTTTAACACCCCCTAACACCCTTGTCAGCCCGTCGAAAACGGTGCAGCTTTTGCGCTCCATTGTCGCCGAAACGTTTTCCTGGCTCCTGCCGTGGTGCTCACGCCCGATGAGATTGGACACATCGCGGAGGTCGCGACGGACAAGGATTTCTCGACGCCGATTCAGGATGGGCAGCGGGTGCTGTTCCGGACGACGCACCTCGGGGACAAGTACCGGACGTTCGACTTCCTCGTCAGCATTCTTGGGCCCGACCATGTACCGCAGGGTATCTTCTTCGTGCAGGTCAAGGGAACGACGCGAGCCACGGCGGCGTCCGTTCGGGTACCTATCGCAGTTGGTGCGGACGAGTTCAACCGGCTTGTGGCGGCTCCGGTGCCGACTTATCTGGTCGGGGTAGACGTGAACCGGCGTGCGACGTACATCGTCGCGGCGCACCGGCGCCGAGGGTCACGGGTGTCGAGCATTACGCGTGCGTTCCCGCTGGGCAGTGATGCCGTGAAGGTAGCGTTGCACGACGAGGTCGCTGAATACTGGAAGGCTAACGGGCGCACACTCTGGAACACGAGGTTCCGGGATGTTTGAGGCACAGGCGGTTCTGCACCTGAAGTCCTCGGGGACCGAATGGGTCGCGCGGCGCGGAGCCGCCCTCGCGCAGATGGCGCTGGTGACCACATTCGAACTCACGATCTTCGAGAACTTGCATAGCAAGGCGTATGACTACGCGGTAGCCACGAAAGACGGCATGTTCATCCGGATCAGGGTCGAGGCGTACTCGTCGAGGATCGCCGGAGTCGAAGGCGTGAACACGATCCCTGAGCTGCGCTGGACCCTTTCGGCGGACTTCGTTCGGCAGGCTCGCACGAGCAAGGCGCCCGTTGTCCTCCTCCTTTTCGACGCCGACACCGACCACGGGCGTTACTCCAGGCTGGACGTGCTCCCCGCTCCCCCGCGCGGAGCGAAGTGGGTGGAGATCAGCCTGCCGCTGTCGAACACGGTCGATCCAGCGAGCCTGAGGTGCCTCGTGGCCGAGCTCCGCGGATCACACGGGCATCCGGCCGACTCTAGCGCGGCGTAAGGCCAGGATGTCTAACCCACAGGCGGACGACGGCCTCTTCTTTCAGGTCGGGGTGAGGGGGTTCTCCTCGTTCCGCATCAAGGCCGAGCGGATCGATACCATCCCTGAGCTGCGCTGGCCGATCGCTGCGGGAGAGGTGCGGCGCGCTCGAAGGAATCTGAGCCCGGTGGTCCTCTTCCTTTTCGATGCGGACAGGGA
Organism: Longimicrobium sp.; assembly: GCA_036387335.1. Taxonomy (NCBI): domain Bacteria; kingdom Pseudomonadati; phylum Gemmatimonadota; class Longimicrobiia; order Longimicrobiales; family Longimicrobiaceae; genus Longimicrobium; species Longimicrobium sp. The sequence goes on along the minus strand of DASVTZ010000026.1, from coordinate 42,968 downwards.
TCACGGCCGCTACGCCCGCCTCGATGTGCTCCCGGCTCCTGCCCGTGGCGCCAAGTCGGTGACGGTGAGCTTCCGCGTCTCCGACGTGCTCACCAGAGAGGGGGTCGAGCGGCTCGTGGCGGATCTCCGAGCAACGCGCAGGCAGATGGCGGATTCGAGCGCTGCGTAGGCACGCAACGAGGGGGCGCCAACTGCTGGCGCCCCCTGGTCGATCAGACCTCATTCGTCATCCAGGTTTGTGCGAAGTCCCGTGACGGAAGTCTCACGCGGAGGCGCGGAGACGCAGAGAGAGCCGTAACTGCATGGCTCACACAGAGACACAGAGACACAGAGAGAACAGATCAAGGCTTCCTCTGTGGTTTGTAGTTCCCTCTGTGTTCTCTGTGTGAGGCTGTTGCTGTTGTCTTTCTCCGCGCCGCCGCGTCTCCGCGTGAGAAAAGCTATGGTATCAATCGTCCCACTTAATGTACTCGAAGCCCGTGCGGCAGCGGTTGCACCAGTACTGCGCGACGGAGAGCTGGCCGCCGAACGGGTTGATCAGCCGGGTGTCGCGCCCGTCGCAAAAGGGGCAGGGCGCGGCATCGGGGAGGGTGCTCTCCTCCGTCTCGTCGGCCCGGGGGTTGGCGTGCGGCTCGGCCACGTCAGTCCAGGAGCATCGCGCGGTTCTTGTCGCCGCGGGCGCGGGCGGCAGTCTCATCGTCCAGCACACCGCTGGCGCGCCGGGTAGCGTCGTTCCAGCCGTCCCAGTGAAGCGTGGCGTCGCAGCGCCATTCGCCGCCGTCGGCCTGGGTGATCCCCAGCGACTCAGCCAGGCCCGTCTCAGCGAGCACCGGGCCTACGCGGCGGAGAAAGCGCGCGCGCAGGGCGGACGGCCCCTGCGACACGATTCCCTCGGACAGGAGGAGCTGGCTGGACTCGGCATCGTCGCGCCCGAGCCAGCGAAGCGCTTCGGGAAGGTAGCCGGCCAGCGCCGCCACGAACTCTCCGCGCACCACGGACACGCCGGCGATGCGCCGCGCCCACCCGGCCGCGTACTGGAAGTGGAAGCGCTCCTCGTCCAGCAGCTTCTGCACGCGGTTGTGGACGGGGACGTAGCGGCTGTCCAGCAGGGCGCCATACTGCACCGTGAGCGCGGTGTCCAGCAGGAGCCCGGCGGCCACCGTCTCGCTCCACGATCCGAAGCCGCGATCGAGCGGCCCCATGCTGCGGTACTCCGCGGCGGCGCGCCCGTGCTCCAGCTCGCCCTTGGGGTCGTCGCCGAACTCGGAGAGGAGGGCATAGGTCAGCCGCCCGTGCCCCCACTCGTCCTGCGCCATCGACGACGCGGCGATCCCCGCCTCCAGCGTGGGCGCGCCGAGCATCTTGTCCGAGTAGCGGAGGCCCAGCACGCGCTTGCAGTCCGCCAGCGTCAGGATCAGGTCGCGGAGTGCGGAGCGGACGCCCTCGCCCAGCTCCTCGGCTTTCTCCACCCGCGCGGCGCTCTCTGCGATGCTCATGCGTCCTCCTTGATGGCGACGTCGCTTCCGCCGTACGCCCCCGTGGCGCGCGAGTGGACGATCGAGTCCTCGGCGGCGGGGGCATTGGACGTCACGAACTGGCTCTCCCCCGGATCCACCGGGATGATGGCGTTGCGCGGGATGACGCACATCTCCGCCCAGTTCTGCTCGTCGTACGTCTTCCAGGCGTACACGCGCGCCAGGTCGTCGTCCGTCGCGTTGATGAAGCCGATGTGCCGCAGCGGCTCCTCGCGGCCTTTGCGCGCGAACACTTCGTATACGGGTTCTTTCATGCGCCGTCCGTAAGGAAGGATTGGGGCAAAAGTGCTAAGTGCCAAGTCCTAAGTGCTGGTTAGAACCGCAGTTCACTTGGCACTTAGCACTTGGCACTTGGCACTCGCTTTTACATCGACACGCCCATCGTCTTCAGCATCTCCCGGCCTTCGGGCGAGATGCGGGCCTTGGTCCACGCGGGGGTCCACACCTCGTTGACCTTGACCTCGGCCACGCCGGGCTCGCGCTGCAGGCGGTCCTGGATGTCGAAGTGGATGAAGGCCATGCACGGACAGGCCGTCGCCGTGAAGGTGAGGTCCACCTCCACCGCCGACCCATCCCGCCGCACGTCGTAGATCAGCCCCAGGTCCACGAGCGAGATGGGAATCTCCGGGTCCATCACCTCGCGTAGCGCATCCCACAGCGGCCCGTTGCGCTCCTCCGCCGGCACCGGGTACGAAACCAGTGCGTTAGTGCGTGAGTGCGTAAGTGCGCTGGGCTCGTCCCCCCCGCCATACAAACGCACTGACGCACTAACGCACTCACGCACTGCAGTTCCCATCACGCCGCCTCCAGCATGCCCCGGAACGCGCGCCCTTCCTGGATCGACTCCACGAAGCGCTTGTTCGCGGGCCCGCGCCCCTTCCACCGCTCGAACACCTGGCTCCAAGAGATCTCGCCCTCGTCCATGAGCCAGCGCTTCTCGTCCTCGTCGTACTCGCAGGGGAAGGCGTAGTCCAGCACGAAGCGCTCGCGCCCCTCGTCCCAGTGCGCCGGCACCTTGATGCCGATCGACTCGCAGAGCGGCACGGTGGACTGCATCCACGTCTGCCGCAGCTCGTCGTTGGTCATCCCCTTGAGCTTGTAGTCGAGCTGGCCCGAATGGCGCTTCATGTCGTCCGGAAGCCCGAACCACTCCACCGCCATCGGGAACATCCAGTCCACGGCGCGCTGGATCGACTCCTTCGCCTCGCCGCCCGCGGCCGAGAGGCGCTTCATCCACATCTCGCCGTGGCGCAGGTGGAAGGTCTCCTCCTGGTCCACCTTGACCAGCGCGCGCTTGAGCGGGCCGTACGAGGTGTTCTTGAAGACGTCGCCCAGCAGCGTGATCCCGGCGCGGTCGTAGAGGCCGTTGGCCACCACCAGCTCCGCCCAGTTCTCCAGCGGGTGGTCGAAGCCGTACGGGTGCTTGAACTCGTGCGCCTCGCGGCCGTACACGAGCTGTTCCTTGTCCATCCCCAGGTCTTCGAGGAGGCGGTACGCGATGTTGGCGTGCGCAAGCTCGTCCTGAATGATGGCCGTGGCGCTCACCATCGTGTTGGTGGACGGCGCGTCCTTGGCCGCCCCGAAGTACGCCGGCGCGGAGATCAGCTCCGTGTCCGCCTGCACCAGCAGCTGCACGATCAGCGCGTTCCGGTACCCCTCCGTCATCTCGTCGGGATACTCGACGATGAAGCCGTTGTGGACCTTTTCCTTGAGCTCTTCATCAGTGTATCGGGCCATCCGATCCTCTCCCTCTGCGGGTTGGGACGTGGAATTCGTCGGTTTGTTAGTCGGGGCAGCCGCCTCACACCATGTGGGGGGCGGCCGCTGCCTGCCTGGAAGCAGGGTCCGATCCTATGTTGCCGTTCGAACGATCGTTCGGGAAGCTAACCCTAAACCCCGGCCGCAGTCAACCCGAGTCTCGGGGTTGACACGGGCGGAATTTAGATGGAGACCGTATACTGGCGCCAGTGCAAAACCATCGGCAGCTTCAGCACCGTTGATAACAATTTAGCTGTGAGGAGAAAGTCAGTGACCGCTGAACTTCGATATTGGTCGGTGTTACACTCTGACCTCAAACCCCACGTCTTGGCGCTTAGAGACGAATGGAAGAACTTGCTTGATGACCCCAGCACAACCGAACCCACCTACCAGAAATTTCTTCAAGATAATGCTGGCTTTTTCTGGGCGGATGGGGTCAATTGTGTTGTCGTTCTTTCACAAGTAAGGCTCGGTCGCGATTACGTAACTGATTTCGTTCTGGGGTATGACCGCGGGAGCTTGGGGCTTCACTATGAACTGGTGGAGATCGAGTCCCCCCACGAACCCGCTTATACAAGGGGCGGGAAGCCAAGTAGAAGGCTGAACGCAGCACTTGAGCAAGTAAGCGATTGGAAGTACTGGATCAACGCGAACCGGGAGGAAGCTAAGCGAGTTTTCCCGTCGTCGGACTTCCTCTATGATATGCCCAGCTTCAGCTATACAGTCGTGATTGGGCGGCGTTCAGACGGTGACGACCAACGTCTCAGGCGGAATCGAAAAGCGGCGAGTCTTGGGGTCGCAATCCGATCGTTCGACTGGCTCTCTGATCGCGTAACTGGGCGTATCTACCTAGACACGTTCGAGACCTATGCGCACGAGTGTTCGCGGCTACCAGTTGCGGTGCGGAATCAACTAGCAAGCCCATTCAATACATCTATCAGCGACGGGGATTGGCGAGCGATTAGCCGGTCTGCGAAGTTCAAGCCGTTTCACAGCGTGCCGCTGAATGCGGAGTTGCTAATCCCAAAGTGGTCACAAAGCTATCGCTTGTCGGATTTCGATGCTGCGTGGAGCAAGCTGTCTGACGCGCGGAGAGCTTCGTTTGCTCAGACACTCGAGGAGAGTGAACGCCACTGAATGGAAAGCCCATCGTGACGGCGGCGGGAGAAGGGGTTTTCCGGGAGTTGCGACCGCCGCGGATCGGCTGATCTGCGGCGGCGCTCCGAACATCTTACTTACCCGCCGTTCCCGGCGAAGGGAGCGCGCCCGCATGGATCCGAAGGGTAGCTCATACCGCAATGCCCCCCGGGATGGGAAATCGCGGTGGCACGATTAGCGCGCGAGCGCGGCGGCGAGTTGCTCAGATTGGCGGAAGTGCTGGAGGCGCATGAGCGCGGAAGGGCCGGCAAGTAGCACTTTGAGTGCGTTTCCTGCTGGAGCGTTCCTTCGCGAGAGCGTAAGGAGTCGTGTACCTGGCATCACCCGCCATCCGGCTAGGATGACGGTGCTTCCACCCACTTGACAGGGAGACTCCGAATGGCGAGAGGTACCGCTGTTATCGCTACAACTAATCGCCTCCCCAATGGATACAAGTTCTCTCGTGCCGATCTTGAGCGGTTCGCGGAAGCGTACCGTGCTCGACTTCTCGTAGACCCATATCTCAACTATAACCACCGCTACGACCACCGACCGGTTGCAAAGGCTATCAACGTGTGGGTGTCGCAACATCCGGGTGATCCACAGGAATCAGCACTCCTGATCGAATTCCAGACGTTGCCTGATGCTGATCCTGAAGAGGTAGCACGCCAGTTTGCGACAGGTGCTTTTAGCATCTCGTTCTTTGGACTCGGCGTATCAAATACTTCTGGCGAGGACGATCAGGAGGATCTTACGATAGGGTTCTCGCCAGAACTGGGTGGGGAGCTGGAGCTTGATGCGATGCTTCGCGACGTCATCCGCGTTGTACCTGATGCGCGGGTCTCTGTTCGCCACTTTCACCAACACGCAGCCGAGCCGGGAACGGCAGTAATCGTGGTTTTTGGTCTCTGGCTAATGGATAAAGTCGGGTCGAAGATCATCGATAAACTCTGGTCGGTTCTCTTTGAACCACAGGAAGCGCCAGCTCGTCAGGCGGACCAACTTTTGGCTCACATTCGTACGGCGAACGGCGAAGTTCACATCCAGATGCCGATCAGCGATGCAACCGCCGAGATGCAGAAGGCCCTCGCCGACGGGATTCGGGATGTCTTTCGCCAGAACGCTGGAGAGGGGCCTACGGGCCGGGTCAGCATTTCTTACAACTTGAATTACGAGCCGACCGTGCATCAGCTTCCGTCCGGGAATAATGCCGGCCCAAATGGGAGCACGACTTGATGGCCACCCTCCGCCATCGTATCTAGACCACCAGGAGCCTGGTGTCGTTCAAGCCGCCGCGTAGAGTTTGGCAAGTCTCTGCGCAACTGACGTACGACGCGCGTCCTGCTGCTGAGGTGGACTGCCTCGCAGGTCTCGGTCAGAAAGCGAGGGGTGGAACCGCATGCCGGTGCGGTCCCACCCCCCAACTATTTGCGCTAGAGCGTCTGCAGCCGGCTATGGCGCTTCGGTGATGATGCCGAAGGTGTCGGGGGCCCGGTCCAGCGGGCCGGCGAGCCAGATGCGCGCGCCGTACTTTCCGCGTAGCGCAGCCGGGGTGAAGGCGAGCGGCACCCGGCGCCCGTCCTCCAGCACCAGGACGTCGCGGGTGCCGTCGCGCGCGAGGACGCCGTCCACGGCGGGTACACCCTCGGCGGCGCGGACGGAGACGCGCTCCACGCGAAAGGTGCGCGGGCCATCGGGGCGGCCTCGCACCATCACTTCGAGCGCGGCGAGCTGCAGGAGGACGGCGCGCTCCCCTTCCAGCGTCACCGCGCCGCCGCGAGGGTCCATGAGCGCGATCGTGGTTCCCGGCTCGGAGCCCACCACCTCCACCCGGCCGCGCAGGGTGTCGGCGGCGGCGCGGGCCTCGGCGGGGGGCGGGGCTCCCGGCGCGCACGCCACGGCGAGCGCGCAGGGAGCCACGATGGACAGCTTCACTACTGGATCCGCGTGACCGCCAGCCGCAGCGTGCTGGGGATGGTGCCGCCGCCGCTCCCCTGCAGCTTGATCAGCTGCGGGGCCGTCTGCGTGCCCGAGAACTCGAACCAGCGCACGCCGCCGCCGCGCAGCGTGGTCGTGGCGCCCGGTGCCGTGAAGGCGCCGAAGGGGAGCGCCGTCGGCACGAGCGGGTACGGCGTCGTGTACGAATTCGGGAAGTCGGTGTTGAAGCCCGCGTAGATGTTCCTGAAGTTCCAGGTGGGCATCTGGATGTCCGGGTTTGCCGGACCGGCCAGCAGCGGGTGGTCGTCCGCCGCGAGCGCAAGCGACCATCCGCCCAGGAGCTGGTCGATGGGCACGCCCACGCGGTTGGACAGGTTGGTCACCCCCACGTCGCTGGATTCCGTCAGCGCCGAGAAGAAGGCGGCGTCCGACGCGGCGTACCGGTCGATCGAGTAGCGGACCAGCGACCACGAGATCGCGTACCAGTACGAGCCGTTGTCCTCCGGGGTTGGCCCGAACGGCGACAGGAGCGACGCGTTGGTCGAGAACATGTGCATGGCCATGGCGCTGAAGTGCCGCTGCATGATGCTGGCGGGCCGGCGTGTGTTGGCGTTGCACGCGGCGGAGGTGGAGCGGGCGTCGCAGTAGGTGTTGACCGGGGTCGCGGCGCTTCCATACCCGGTGTTCCCCTTCCACGCCACGTTGTCCACCGCGTTGCGCATCCACAGCTCCTCGGAGTGTCGCGCCGTTCCTTCCTCGAGCCACGCGTTCTCCAGCGGCGCGTTGTTCTCCGTGCGCGCGGCCATCGACACCACGTGCTTGGTCTCGTGGATGAAGGTGGAGCGGATCGTACGGTACCAGTTGTCGGCGGTGTTGCCGCTGTAGCCCGACCCCGCCACCACCGGCTGGTAGGCGTAGAAGAACTGGCCGAAGTTGCTGGACGCGTTGCTGCCGGCGGGTCCGGTGTACGGGCCGCCCACGGCGTAGGTGGTCGTATCGGTGTTGGCGAACTGGTCGCACGAGACCACGAAGCCCGCCACGCCCTGGAACGAGTTGTTGATGCGCGGTGTGAAGAGCGCCACCAGCACCCCGTTGTTGTCCGTCTCCGCGTCCCGGCGCAGGATGTCGCCGAAGTTGTTGCGGATCACGGGCTCCATGTCGGCGTTGAACTGGTCGCCGATCTTCTGGTAGTTCGCGGCCATGGTGGCGTTCAGCGAAGACTTGAAGCCGGCCGGCGTGGCGTCGTCCTCGTAGATGGCGAGCTTCCCGTTGTAGTACACGCGGGTGGCGCTCACCACGTAGAAGTTGGTGCAGATGCCGCCCACGTTGATGTTGGAGACGCGGAAGGTGCGCGTCACCGGCGGCTCCACCTGTGCGGCGGCCACCACGTTGCGGCGGGCGCGGTTCTGCATCCCCGCGTTCCGGCCGCGAAGCTCCTCGTACGCGATGCGGTTCTTCTCCAGCAGCTCCTCGTGACGCTCGTCAGCCTGCATCTGGGCCGCGTTGGCCACCTGCGCGTACAGCCCGGGGAGCGTCACGCTCGCCGGGGCCGCCTCCACGGCGGGTACCACCGGATCGCCGTCGGGAACGAGCTGGAACGGGGAGCTGGACGAGGGAGACGCGCTGGCGCTGTATACGGATACGATGTAGCGCGCCGCGCCCCCGGCGGGGGCCAGCTCGTTGCACGCCACTTCCGCGTTGTTGGTCACGATGAGCGCCTGCCCGATCCCCACCGTCCGCTGGTTCCCCTGCAGGGCGGCGGTCTTCGTCGCTCCGCGCAGGTTGGGGCGCGTGGCGTAGACGGGCACGTTCCCGGACAGGACGCACGGCACCGTGACGGTGAGCGAGGTCGCGGTGGCCGCGCTCGGCACCACGTTCGTCCCGTTGATGTTGACGACGTTGTTGGCGGCCGTGGGGTCGAAGTTGATCCCGGTGATCGTGGCCGTGGCGCCCGGCACCATCGGCGACGGCGACACGCTGGTGATCTGCGGCGCGATCGTCTGGAGCGCCCCGGCCGGCATGCGCGTCGCCACCCAGAGCGTGAAGGTGAAGGTGTTGACCGTGGCCGGGACGTTGAACTGCCAGCGCTTGGTTGCCGAGGCTTCGCCCGACGCCAGGATCCCGTCCACGCCGAGCTCCGTACCCGCGCTGCCGCCGTACTGGAAGTAGTCCTGCGGCTCGGATCCGCTGAACACCGCCTGCCCCGTCTCGTTCGCCACCGTGATCTGCCCCGTGCCGCTGGTGGCCACCGGCGCCGCGGGGATCACCACGCGCACACCCTCCAGGTTGGGGACGGTGCCGTCGTCGGTGGCCATGGCGAGGTTGGACAGGTTCTGCACCGCCAGGTCGAACGCGAACACCTCGCTCGCGTACGCCACGTTCGACGAGTTGAGCCGCAGGTACGTGCCCTGGCCGCCCACCGTGCGGCGGTCGAGCGCGGGGGCACCGGGGCGCCGGTCGAACGAGGCGCCCTCGGGCGCGAGCGGCTCGCACGTCACGATCCCCGTGGCGACGGCCGCCGTGCAGGCGAGCTGCGCGGTGGTGCCCGGAGGTGCGTCCGGCTGCAGGGCGGCCATCGGGTTGGACGGACGGTCGCTGCACGCGGCGGCAAGGAGGACCAGTGCCACGCCGTACGGGCGTGTGCGGCCGGGAAGGTGGAGTCGCATCGGTGCGGCCTCGGGCGGTGCGGGGAGGGCTGCCACGGGCACCTGCCCGGGAAGCGGAGGGGCGGCGGCGGAGCGCCGGCGCCCGTGGAAAGCCGTGACTACACGCTCGTCACGGTATGGAAGACGGGTTGCGCGCGCTTCCGGCGCCGGTGTCGATCTCGTGGATCACCCCGGGCGCGGCGGGATCGACCCAGCGGAGCCGGCCGCCGTCGGCGCCGAACTCGGTGTAGACCAGGCGGCCGTCCGCGGTCCAGGCCGGCTGACCTTCCGAAGCGGCGCGGTTGGTGAGCCGCACGATCTGCCCATCCGACCGGCGCAGGACGAAGATGTCGGCGCCGTCGTTTCCGGAACGGGTGCTCGCGAACGCCACGAAGCGCCCATCTCCGCTCACCGCGGGTTCGACGTCCGCCGAGTTCCCGCCAACGAGCTGCGTCGCGGTGCCGGCGAGCGGAAGCTCGAACAGGTCCGCGGTGCCGTTCACGGTCGACATGAATACGAGGCTGCCATCCGCGGGAGCCCACGACGGGGACGATTCCACCGCTTCGGCCGAGCTGGCGAGCGCCTGCGCCCGTCCGCTCCCGTCGCCCGCCGCCCTGAACAGCTTGGTCACACCGGCCACATCCAGCGCGTACGCCAGGCGGCTCCCGTCCCGGGAGAGCGCCGGAGCGCTTTCGTTGGTGGCGCTGGTCGTGATGCGCGTCGCCGCGCCGCCGGCGAGCGGCATGGAAAAGAGCTCCGCGTTGCGGTCCGCACGGAAGCTGACGAATACCAGCCGCCCCGCCGCCACGGTCGGGTCCAGGTCATCCGCCAGGTCCGTGGTGATCTGCGTGAGCTCGCCGCCATCCAGCGCGACACGCCAGATGTCGCGGTTGCCGTTCGCCACCCGGTCGAACACGATGGAAGGCGGCACGGCCACCGCCAGCGCCTGCGTGGCGGACTCACCCTTCACGGTCACCACGACGCTGACGGTCCCCGCGCGGACCAGCCGCACGGAGTCGCCCCCGAGCGGCTGCACCGCATCGGCCGGATCGAAGGAGTACGTCACGTTCGCGGGGGAGAGCGCGACGTCCCCGCGAGCGGCGCTGACGTGGATCGTGGAGCCACGCTCCAGCCGCCCTGCGACGATCACGCTCAGAGGCGCCCGCTCGCCCGGCCCCGCAGGCGAATCGCAACCGCCGAGAAGGAGACCGCACGCGACGAGCGCCAGGCCGAATCTTGCACGGGGCATCATGCGCCCACCACTGCGACGGAGGAGTTGACGGCGTCGGACACGCGGCTTCCGCGGGCGTAGGTCAGCGACACGATGCTGCGCGGAACAGGGCGGAGGCCGGGCTCGGCCGCGGCCGCCCAGGGACTCTGCGGATACGCGCGCAGCCATTGCATCTTGCCCATGGAACGCGCGCAGCGGATGCAGGGGAACCGATCGAGCTCGCCGCCGTCGCCGCGCGGGGCGGCGGCGATGCGCTGCAGCTCGAGCGCGGCGACGTAGCGCGGCCATATCTCGGCCAGCGTGTGCTCGTGGAGATCCGCCACCACGTCGGCGTCGTTGAAGCCGTACTCGCTCAGCTGGCAGCAGATGGAGAGGCGTCCGCGAGCGTCGACGTACACGCGCTTCCGCTCGAAGCTGTCGCACACCATCTCCTCGCCCACGGAGGGAGACCCATAGTCGAGCCGCACGCGCGTACGGCGGGCTTCCCGGCCCAGCGCGATGATCTCGTCGCGCACGGCGTACCACTCGTGCGGCGCGAGATCCGTGTCGCGTGCCGCGCTCCCGCCCACCGGCTGCGCCAGGACGAAGCTGATCGCGGTGCACCCGAGCGCCTCCGCGAGGTCCGCGGCCTGGCGCAGCTGGTGCCGGTCGCGCCGGTCCACCAGGAATCCGAGCGAAGTCGGAATGCCCCGCGACGTCAGCAGCGCGATTGCGATCAGGATGCGGCGGAATGATCCGCGCCCGCGCTCCGCATCGTGAACCGCTTCGTCGCCCCCGGAGAGCGAGAGGCGCACCCGCGCGGGGGGCGAGCGGTCCAGCCCGGGGATCAGCCGCCGCATGTGCCACCCGTTGCTCGTGAACGAGTAGCGCACCCCCCGCTCATGCAGCCCGGCGACGATCCGGTCCCATCCGGGGTGGATCGTCGGCTCGCCGCCCGTCATGTGGATCTCCACGTCGTTCCAGAGCGCGCCTGCCTGCTCCGCGATGGAGTGGATCAGACCCACGTCCAGGTTGCGCACCGTAGTCACGTCATCGCGAATGCAGTGGGCGCAACGCAGGTTGCAATGCTCCGTAATCGCGATTCCAACGAGCATCGGTGCGGGCCGGGAGAGCGGGAGGGGATTCAAAGGAAGAGGTCGGGGAGGGCGTTTCGACGACGAGAAGGATCTACCCTCCCACGACCGTTCCGCCGCCGCCGCCGGTGCTTCCCTCGCTCGGGATGTCGCCGCCGGTCTGCAGCGTAAGATCGGTGAGACGCGGCAGATCCCGGACTTCAGGAGCTACCCAGACAGACCGTTGCGTCGCGCGCGGAGAAATCGAAGGGATGGGCGAAGCGTTGCGGCTCATCGTGGTCCGGGAAGAGGGAGAGGGGCGGCGGGTACGGCGGTGAGGAACTGGTCGAGGTCGTGGCGGGCTTCGATAAGCTAATGCGCGCACTGGGCCGACACAAGCGATTCTTGCGACCTCTAAATGGCGGGTTGAAAATCATTTAGCACGCGTGGTGCCTCGATTTTTCGCACACGGCAGAGCCGTTTCGGCCAGTCCTTCCCACGTCGGGTCGAAAGGCGCGGCTGGAGAACTGCAACTGCATGGCTCACACAGAGACACAGAGCCACAGAGAGAACCGCAAAAAGGTTTCTCCGTGGCTTTCAGTGCCCTCTCTGGCCTCTGGTGAGGCTTTTATACTCTGTTGTTACTCCCTGCGTCGCTGCGTGCGACAACGCTACCGCATGGCGAGGGGGTGCGTCGTCAGCACCGCGACGCGCCCCGGGCACTCGTCCGACACCCTTGTCAGCGTCAGCTCCCGGCCCATTCTGCTCCACGTGTAGGTGCCGGGCCGGTGGCAGGCGTACGGTCCGCTGTCCGTGGCGGGGAACAGAATCGTGTCGCCGCGGACCACGATCCCCGACCGCACCACTTCGCGGCCGCCCACTGACACGACGACGTCAGCCCGAGGCGTGAAGACAAGCCGCCAGCTCCCCACAACCATGCCCCGTACGTCGCCCGGGGTGGAGGCGGAAAGGTCCGCCGCGGCGATGGTGACGGCGTACTCCCCCGCGATGGCGCCGGCCGGGCCCTGCGTGGGACCCACCGGCGCGCCCACCGCCATGAGCCCGATCCCGGGGTCCTCTACGCACATGGGCTCCAGCGTGGCCGGCATGGACGGAAGCGGGCAGTAGTCGAAGCACTGCCCCGCGCCGTTGCACACCACCGTGTACTCGGGCGGCGCCGTGCCGACCCACGGGAATCCCACCAGCCGCAGCTCCCCGCTGGCGTCGGCGGGAACCGTGAGCCGGAAGCTCCCATCCGCCGCGCTCACGGCGCGCGCCAGCACGGCGCGGTCGCTCGCCCGCACCAGCGCCACCGGCATGCCGCCGCGCGCGGTGAGGTCCTTCAACCCCGCGCCGTCCGAATACGTCCCGGTGGTCCCCACGCGTGCTCCCGCCACGCCGGTGCGGCCCGACGTATCCGTGCCGGTAGCCACGCCGGTGACGACCTTCCAGAGGTAGCTCCTCCCGGCCAGGATCGTCCATGCAGCCGGCCGCACCAGCATCCCGGTGGCGGCCAGCTCGGCGCACTCCCGCGTGTCGAACACCGTTCCGCCCGAGTTCAGCACCGCGCAAGGATCGCCGGCCGGCGGCGCGGCCTGCGCCCGCCCCCGCGTCGTGGGCTGCCCCGCCGCGGCGGACGGGAGCGCGAGCAGGAGGAAGAAGAAGGCCATGTAGATGGAGCGACGGAGCACGCCGGCGGATACGCGCGCAGGCAGGTGTGTGTCGATCATGGGGCCCCTTGCTTGAGGGGAACGTGAAGAATCTTGCGGACGCGCCGCAGTGTGTGCCCCATCCGTCCTCGCCGCAAGCAAACATGCGAGGACGCCCACCCAAGTGCCCGGATCACGCCCCTGAACGCGCGGAGAACAGGCTATGTCGGCCGCCGCCTGAACCGCGCCGTACGGACGCTGGCTGGTTTCGCCTGCTCATCCAATTACGACTTTCTCTTCCGGGTACGGCTCGCTAACGTGTACCTCGGAACGTTCGAACTCACGACCCAACGCCCGGCCGCGACGAGTTGCATGGAACCGAACTACAACGCGGTCATCCAGCAGCGAGACCGTTGGTGGATCGGCTGGATCGAAGAGGTGCCCGGCGTAAATTCTCAGGCAGGAACTCGACAGGAGTTACTTGAGAATTTGCGCTCCGCGCTGGAGGAGGCGCTGGGGCCGGACACCTCCACTCCGGCTCGCAGCCTCAACTGCATTTAGCTGGTGCTCAAGCGCCCCGACCGACTCACCTCCACAGCTACGGTTGCGGCGAAATCTCCAACCGCTTGGGAGTCGTCTTCAGATCTGCCTCTCCCTGTGCGTCGAGGAGACCCTGCACGCTGTAAATCCCCGCAGGCACCCGCGCCCCTTCGTTCGAGCGCTGGTCCCAGGTATCCGCGAAGCGCAAATCCTGACCAGGCGCAAGGGTGTGCTCATGCAAAGATGCGAGAGCTTCTCGGTCATGCATCCGCCTCCACACGGTCTTCCCAGAGCGGTCTACAATCCGGATGTCGAAAGTGGTCGTGCTGTCCCCGGTTCCCAGGTAGACCGCCTGGCTGGAATCGTTCCGAGCGACCAGGAGCAGTGGAACCGCTTCGCCTGGCTTGACGGTGGAGGGGATCTGCAAGTTCAGTGAGATGGCCGCGGGATCGAGCAGGGCGGCCGTGGCTGGAGCAGGAGGGTCAGGCGGAGAACGGCGCGTGGATAGAGCGTCTATGCAGCCACCTGCAAGGAGGCCGCACAGGGCGGTGATCGTCAGCGCCACACGTTGCAAGGCTTCCCTCACCCCTGCCGCTCCCCCCGCTCCTGCGCGTCCACCACCGCCAGCGCGGTGAGGTTCGCGATCTCCACGGCCTCGCTGCGGCGCTGGAGGACGTGGATGGGGTGCGCCATGCCGAGCAGGATGGGGCCGAACGCCTCCACCTTGCCGAGCTTCATCATCAGCTTGTAGGCGATGTTGGCGGCGTCCAGGTTGGGGAAGATCAGGACGTTGGGGGCACCCGTGAGCGTGCTGTGCGGGTACACGGAGCGGCGCAGCTCGGGGTCCACGGCGGCCTCCACCTGCATCTCGCCGTCGATCTCCAGGCCGGGCTCGCGCGCCTTCACCAGGTCGGCGGCGCGGCGCACGCGGCTGGCCTGCGGGGAGCGCGAGGAGCCGAAGTTGGAGAAGGAGAGCATCGCCACCCGCGGCACCAGCCCCAGCCGCCGCACGAACGCCGCGGACAGGGTGGCGATCTCGGCCAGCGTCTCCGCGTCGGGATCGATGTTGACCGTGGTGTCGGCGAAGAACATCAGGTCGTTCTCCATGATCATCATGTACAGCCCCGCCACGTGCGACACCCCCGGCGCCGTGCCCACCACCTGCAGCGCGGGGCGGATCGTCTCCGGGTAGTACATGTCCTCGCCCGCCACCAGGCCGTCCGCCTCGCCCTCGTTCACCATCATGCAGCCGAAGGGGACGGCGCGGCGCACCTCGGCCTGTGCGTCGGCCAGCGTCATCCCCTTGCGCCAGCGGCGGGCGTAGAGGAGCTGGGCGTAGCGCTCCAGCTGCGCGTCGTCGGCAAGGCGGTCGACGATGCGCACGCCGTCCAGCGACGCGCCCAGCGCCTCGGCCGTGCGCGCGATGCGCTCGGGGCGGCCCAGGAGGATCGGCTCCGCGATTCCTTCGCCCACCACCAGCGCGGCGGCGCGGATCACGCGCTCGTGCTCGCCCTCGGGAAAGACGATGCGGCGCGGGTCGCGGCGCGCGCGGTTCATGATGTCGCGCATCACCTCGCGCCCGCGGCCGAGGCGCCCCTCGAGCTGCTGGCGGTACTCGGCCAGGTCGAGCGTGATGCGCGCCACGCCCGTGTCCATGGCGGCCTTCGCCACGGCGGGGGCCACCCACAGCATGATGCGCGGGTCGAACGGGGTGGGGATCAGGTAGTCCGGGCCGAAGCGGAATCGCGTGCCGCCGTACGCCCGCTCCACCGACTCCGGGACGTCCATCCGCGCCAGCTCGGCGAGGGCGCGGGTGGCGGCCATCTTCATCTCGTCGTTGATGGCGCGCGCGCGCACGTCCAGCGCCCCCCGAAAGATGAAGGGGAAGCCCAGGACGTTGTTGATCTGGTTGGGATAGTCGGTGCGCCCCGTGGCCATGATGGCGTCGGGCCGGACGGCGTGCACCGCCTCGGGGAGGATCTCGGGGTCCGGGTTGGCGAGCGCGAAGACGATGGGGCGCTCGGCCATGGACGCGACCATCTCCGGCGTCACCGCCCCGGCGATGGAGAGGCCCACGAAGACGTCCGCGCCCGCCATGGCGTCGGCCAGGGTGTGCGCGTCGGTGTCGCGGGCGAAGCGGGCCTTGTACGGGTCCAGCCGCGATGGATCGCGATCGGTGCGGATGACGCCCTTGCTGTCCGTCATCAGGATGTTGCCGCGCCGCACCCCGAGCGTCACGTAGTGCTCCGCCGTGGCGATCGCCGCCGCGCCCGCGCCGGAGAAGACGACGCGGATCTCCTCGATCTTCTTCCCCACCACGTCCAGCGCGTTGAGGAGGGCGGCGCCGCTGATGACGGCCGTCCCGTGCTGGTCGTCGTGGAAGACGGGGATGTCCAGGCGGCGCTTCAGCTCTTCCTCGATGTAGAAGCACTCCGGCGCGCCGATGTCCTCCAGGTTGATCCCGCCGACGGTGGGCTCCAGCAGCTCGCAGAAGCGGATCACGTCGTCCGCGTTCTCCGACGCGACCTCCAGGTCGAAGACGTCGATGTCGGCGAAGCGCTTGAAGAGGACTCCCTTCCCCTCCATCACCGGCTTGGCGGCAAGCGGCCCGATGTTGCCCAGCCCCAGTACCGCCGTGCCGTTGGACACGACCGCCACAAGGTTGCCGCGCGCCGTGTACTTGAAGACGTCCTCGGGATCGCGCGCGATCTCGCGGCACGGCTCCGCCACCCCGGGCGAGTAGGCCAGCGAGAGGTCGCGCTGCGTGCTCGCCGGCTTCGTGGGCACCACCGCGATCTTGCCGCGGCGCCCGCTGCTGTGGTAGTCCAGCGCGTCCTGTCTGCGATCCGACATCGTTGCTCCGCCTGCTTCCGGGCTCCTTTTCGCGAGCCGGACAGGGTACCCGGAAGGGCAGGCGGGTGTCAAGCGCGGCACGGAGCCCCGGTCCCTGTCATCCTGAGCGACGCGCCTCACCGTCCTCGCCCCGCCTCCAACCTCTGGCGCGAAGCGAAGGATCTACCGCGCGTCCCCCGGCGCCCGCGACACGCACCGACCCCCGCGCCTCACCCCTCCGCCCGCAACGCCTCGCTCGGCTCGATGCGCAGCCCCCGCCGCGCCGGACCAAAGGTGGCCAAAAGCCCCACCACCAGCATGACCACCGCGACCGCGGGCACCGCCACCGCGCCCCGCACCCCCATCATTTCCCCATCCGAGGCGAGGTCCAGGAGGAACGCGATCCCCACGCCGACACCCACCCCCAGCGCGAGTTGCCACGCCGCGCGCCTGAACAGCCCCGCCAGCAGCCGCCGCGGCTGCGCCCCGAGCGCGGAGCGGATGCCGATCTCCTTGCGGCGCTGGGTCACGGTGAACGACATCATCGCGTAGATCCCCGCCGCGGAAAGCAGGAGCACGCTCAGCATCACCAGGCCGAGCCCCAGCCCCACCAGCTGGACGACCTGCACCTCCTGCTCGTTCATCGAAGACAGGGTGCGCACCTCGCCCACGCGCAGCGTCGGGTCCACCCCGGCCGCGATCTCGCGCAGCCGGGCCGTGAAGTTGGCCGGAGCGCCGCGCGGCACGTGCAGAGTGAGCAGGGCGCCCGCGGAACCATCCGCGCGGAGCGGCTGGTACAGGCGGGCGGAGACGTGCTCCTCGTCCATCTCGTTGGATTCCAGGTTCCCCACCACCCCCACGATCTCCAGCCACGGATTGGGATGCGGCTCCCGTCCGCGCTCTCCCACGTCCGCGTAGCGCACGCGCCGGCCGATCGCGTTGCCGCCCCCCAGCAGGTCGCGCACGAAGGCGCGGTTCACCACCACCGTGTTGGCGGTGGTGTCCAGGTCCGCCGCCGTGAACGCGCGCCCCGCCAGCACCGGCGCCCCGAACGCGCGGAAGAAGTGCGGCTCCACGCGGTTCACCCCGGCCTCGTGCCCCTTTGCGGCCGCGGGAGCGGGGACGCCCTCGATCTCCACGCGGCGCGGCCCCTCACTGCTAGGGCGGTTGGTGGAGAACACCACCTCGGACACGCCCGGCTCCGCCTCCAGCCGCCGCGCCAGCTCGGGCCGAAGCGCGCCGAAGCGGGTGCGCAACGCGCGGGCGTGCTCCTGCGGGTCGGCGCCGGCGGGGAGCTCAGCGTCCATCGCCACGGGCGCGGCGATGTACCGCGCGCCATCGTACGCCGGGCGCGTGCCGACGGAGCTCACCACCTTCCACCCCATCGCCACCGCGAGCGGCAGCCCCGCCACCGCGATGGCGACCTGCATCACCACCATGGTCGTCCACACCCGGCCCATCCCGCCCTGCGATCCGCCGCTCACCCGCCGCAGGCTGTCCTGCAGCCGCCGCCCCGTGGCCGTAAGCGCCGGCACCACACCCGCCACCGCCGCCGTAAAGATCGCGAGCAGCACCACCCACGCCACGGTCAGAGGCGAGACGGTGTAGTCCGTCCAGAACGGAGTGCCGGTGCCGAGGTCGTTGTACATCAGGCGATCGACCAGGCGCAGCCCGACCTGCGAGAGCGCCAGCCCCACCAGCGAGGCGCCACCCGCCAGCAGCAGCATCTCGGCGAAGAGCTGCGTGACGATGCGGGCGCGGCTCGCCCCCAGCGCGCTCCGCACCGCCAGCTCGCCGTGCCGCGACGCCGTTCGCGCGTACACGAGGATGGAGACGTTGGCGGCCACGATCACCAGGAGCAGCGTCACCGCCAGCTGCATGGGGATCACCTCCCAGACCGACATCCCCTGGATGTCGAGGATCGGCTCCGTGTACTTCAGCACTCGCGGCTCCAGCTGCGCGTGCGTGGCCGGCGATGCGGCCGCCGCGCGCTTGCCCAGGGTGGTGAGCTCCGCCTGCGCCTGCTCGCGTGTGGCGCCGGGCGCCAGCCGGCCGAAGATGTAGATCTCCGGCCCCGACTTGGGCTCGAACAGCGCCGGATCCAGCCGCAGCGGGACCCAGATGTTGTGGCTTACGGGAAAGCCGAAGCGCTCCGGCATCACCCCCACCACCGTGTGGACCGAGCTCCCCAGCCGGATGCTGCGGCCGATCACCCCCGGGTCCCCCGCGAACCGCTCCTGCCACACGTCGTGCCCGATCACCACCACGGGCGGCGCGCTGGCAAGCTCGTCCGCGGCGACGAGGTAGCGCCCCAGCAGCGGCGGAACGCGCGCCACGCTGAAGCCGGAGGCCGTCATCTCCGCCACCTTCACCGGCTCCGGCGGCCCGCCCGGACCGATCAGGTTGCGCGTGAGGTCGCGGAACGCCGCCACGTCGCGCACTGACTTCAGTTCGGTGCGCCACACTGCCAGGTCGCGCAGCGCTCGCCGCTCCTCGTTGTTCTCCTTGACGTCCCAGTTCTCCAGCGCGACGATCCGGTCGCCCTCCGGGAGCGGCAGCACCGGGAAGACCGACGAGTGGATGAAGGTGAACATGGAGGTGGACACCGCCACGGCCACGGCGATCGCCAGCCCGCCCACCACCGTGAGGCCGGGGTGCTTGACGAGCATGCGGGCGCCGAGCTTCACGTCCAGCCAGGAGATGCGGTTCTTTGACATGCGCTGGTTCAGGGGAGAGGCGTGCGTAAGGCGACGCCCCGTGCAAGGCATCCTCCGTTCCGCGCCTGCGCGCACCCTAAGGCGTTGTCTCGCATTCGTTTGCACCACGCGGAGCGCGGGCGCGGGTGTCCGTTTGTGGGATTCGCCGTCCCACCGCCGGAACGCGGCCCCTCCTCAGCCGCCCTCGTCCAACTCCGCGAAGCGGATGCGGACCATGTCGTCCAGCAGCTCGTCGGGGACGCCGTACACGTCCTCCGCGAGGAAGCGGCGCGTCTCCGCCTCGTTGTGCGCCACCTGCCGCAGCCCATCGCGCAGGTGCTGGAGCGGCACGCCGATACGCTGCGCGCCATCCACCAGCCGCTGGTACGCTTCACGGCGTGCAGCCTGCTCTTCCGGCGTTTCGCCGGGGTGCCAGGGTTCCGTCATGATCCTCTAGAAAAGGTCGGCCGTCATGTCCACGAAGTGATTCGCCGTTGCTCGCATGAAGAGATCGTGCGTAGCGCTCTCCACGCTGGCGACGTTCACGAAGTGCTGCTTGTAGAACTGTCCCGAGGTGTAGCTGAACCGCCCATTGATGTGCAGCGTCCCCACGTCGCCCGGTGCGAGCCGGAACAGGGGGTGGCGACCCTCCCTGCGTCGTGGCAGCCCGTGTTCCCCCGTGCTGTACCTGAACTCCACGAGCACGGCTGTTTCCGCGATCACGAACCGCAGAGACCAGTGCCTCATGAAGCCCGGGCCCGGCTCGATGAGCTCCATGCGCTGATGCAGATCGTAGCCATGCTCCTCATCCGCCACGACCTTGTGGACGCAGATCCCGAGTGCCTCCTCCGGAAACGCGGGCAGCGGCATTACACGCGGGACGGCGTTCCGCGCGGCGGCGCCCGGCATCCCCCGCGACCGCTTGGTCCACCTGGTCTCGATGTGCTGCACGACGATCATCGTAGCCCACGCAGGTTCGTGCCATTACTGACCCGCCTCCGTTGCCTGCACCAGACTTCGCGAATCAGCATTGAGCATCAGGACTTAGCCCTCATTTCGTAGCAATCTCCGCCACCTCGTCCGCGCACCCCCAAGACAGCGTCATGCCCGCGCCGCCGTGGCCGTAGCAGTGGATGATGCGCGCACCTCCGGGAAGCTCCGCCGCATCCAGCCACACCGAGGGACGCCCAGGCCGCAGCCCGACGCGGTGCTCCAGGATGCGCGCCTCCGCCAGCCGCGGCTCCAGCTCCGCGCAGCGGCGGACGATGGCGCGCGCGACTTCCGGGTCCGGAGCGGTGCTCCACTCCCCCTCCTCCGCCGTGCCGCCCAGGATGCAGTCGTCGCCGCGCGGCACGATGTACGTCAGCCCGTCCGGGTGCTCCTCGTCGAGCCAGAAGCGCTCCACGCCGGGATTCTCCACCCGCACGATCTGCCCGCGAACGGGCACCACGGTGTCGTCGCCGGCGAGCGTGCGCGCGCCGAGCCCGGCGCAGTTGACCACCAGCGGCGCGGACTGCGCGGCGCGGCCCAGCACGCGCACCGTCCGCAACTCCAGGCGCCCGCCGCCCGCCGCGAACCGGTCCGCCAGGTAGCCTAGGTAGATGCCCATGTGCGCCACGGGCACGGTGACGGTGTGCCCATCTACGTACCCCGCGGGCAGCTCCGCGGGCGGTATGCGGCGCAGCCCCGGAATGGCGCCGCCCCACTCCGGATCGGGCACGGACCGCCTCCACAGCTCCACGCCGGGGACCATGCGAACGCCGGTCCCCGGAACGTCCGCCAGCCGCGCGAGCTCCTCGAAGGTTCGCTGCCCCCACACCGCGACCCGCTCGGCCGGGTAGGCGCGGTACGGATACCAGAGCGCCGCCGCCACCGCCGACGTGGTCTCCCCCGGCGGCGCCGCGGTCCACACGCGCACCCGCATCCCGACCTCCTGCAGCCGGATCGCCGCCGACAGCCCGATCACCCCCGCGCCAATCACCAGCGCATCCGCCGCCCCAGTGTTCCTCGCCATGAACCGACGCTAACCGCGCCGGAAACGGCCCGCAACCCGCCGCACGAAACCGGTCCGTGCGCAGGCGTGATGCGCGCGCCACCCACGCGCCGCGCTCCGGCCACTCGTGTGCGACCGCTGGCGGTGTTGAAAGGGGAGATTGACACGGCACAGGCCGGTCAGCGATCCTCCGTCATCACCCGGACGAGCGAGGATGAATGAACGGGATGCTGCCGCCAGAGCTGGACCGCTGGGTACAGGAGCGGGTGGGAACGGGGCAGTTCAGCAGCACGGACGAGGCGATCCGTGCGGGGCTGTTGCTGCTCCAGCGCGAAGAGGAGCGCCGCACGAAGCTGGAGGCGTTGCGCACCGACGTTCAGGCGGGCATCGAACAGCTCGACCGGGGCGAGGGGGTCGATGGCGAAATGGTTTTCGAGGAGGTGCTCCGCTCGATTGCGGCGCAGCGTGACCAGGAGGGGCGATCCACGAGCCCGGGCGAGCTCGTGGAGGAAGGACTTCACCGGCTGCAGCGGGAGGAGGCGCGCCGGGAGGAGATCGAAGAGCTTCGGCGGGAAATCCAGCTTGGGTTGGATGATGTCGAGCGAGGGGACCTGTTGGACGGAGAAGAGGTGTTCCGGCGTGCGTTCGAGCGCATCGCCGCCCTCGAGGAGTCTCGCGTCTGAGCTCATTCCGAATCACCGCGCACGCGGCACGCGATCTGGATCAGATCATCGACTTCTACTCCGTCGTGAAGCGGAACCCCGCCGCGGCTCAACGGGTGGCGCGGGGAATCCTCGACTCGTGCAGGCGGGCAGGGCTCGGGCCGGAGACAGGCCGCGTTCGAGCCGACCTGGGCGATGGCATCCGAATGAAGATCGTCCGCCGCTACCCCTACAGCGTCTTCTACCTCTATCTCACCGTCAGGTCAGAGCGAACCGAACCCGTTCCGATCGTACGCATGCTGCACCAACGTCGGAAACTGGATCGCGCTACATTCGAGGCACCGTAAGCTGGTGCACGCTACACGACCCGGCGCAGCACCTCCGCCGTCTGCGCCACGTAGCCACCGCCGAACAGGTTGACGTGCACCAGCAGGTAATAGAGCTGGTACACGCCGCGGCGCTCCTCGCGGTAGCCGGGGCGCAGCGGCCAGGCTTCTTCGTAGGCGGCGCAGAAATCCGCGGGGAAGCCGCCGAACAACTCCGTCATCGCGAGGTCGACTTCGCGGTGGCCCCGAAAGGCGGCGGGGTCCACGAGCGCCGGGCCGGGTGCGGAGGCCACCACGTTGCCGCTCCACAGGTCGCCGTGCAGGAGAGACGGCCCATCCTCCTCTCCGGCTCCGAGGAGGCGGGGGAGGGCTTCGCGCAGGCGCTCCCACTCGCGCTCGCGGCCGGGGAGACGGCCGGCGGCGCGGGCGCGGCGCAGCTGCGGATCAAGGCGGCGCGCCCACCAGAAGTCCGCCCAGGCACCGGCCGGCGCGTTCTCCTGCGGGAGGGAGCCGATGAAGTTGTCCTCCTCCCAACCCCAGGCGCCGCGCGAGCGGTGCAGCGCGGCCAGCCCGCGCCCCAGCCGCTCACCGAAATCGGCGGCGCGCGGCGCGGGCTCCAGCCACTCCAGCGCGAGCCAGGCAGGAGTGCCGGGCTCGGGATCGTCGCGGATCGCCAGCACGCGCGGCACGACCAACCCCGAGGCGGCGGCGAGCGCCTCCAGCCCTCGCGCCTCGGCGGCAAAGATCCCGGCAGGCGCATCTTCGCTGTACTTCACAAAGAACGCGCCGTCCGGCCCCTCCACGCGCGCCGCATGGTTGATCGACCCGCCGCCCAACGCCCGCGCTTCACCGACGCGGCTGAGATGCGCCTCCAGCGAGCGGCGGAGGGATTTGGGAAGCATCAGGCGTGGCGCTCGGCCAGGAGGTGGTCGAGCAGCGCCTCGCAGGAGCGGTCCACGATGTCGTGCACGTCGTCAAAGCCGCCTGGGCCGCCGTAGTACGGATCGGGCACGTCCGCGCCGGAGGCCTCGGGGTCCCACTCGCGCAGGCGGTGGATGCGGGCGCTCCCGCCAGCCACGCATTCCAGTGCCCGGATCTCGCGCAGGTTCTCGCCGTCCATCGCGATCACGTAGTCGAAGCGGCGCAGGTCGGCCGCCGACAGCTTGCGGCTCTGGCCGGCCAACTCCACGCCTCGGCGGCGCGCGGTCTCGCTGCTGCGCGGATCGGGCGGGGCTCCGTTGTGGTAGCCGGAGGTCCCGGCCGAGTCGATCACGAACTGGTCCTCCACGCCGCGCTCGCGCACCTTGTGGCGAAAGACCGCCTCGGCCAGCGGCGAGCGGCAGATGTTGCCGAGGCAGACGAAGAGGATGCGGGTCGGTTGGGGCAGGATAGACATTGGATAGCAGTGGGTCTTATTGCTCAGGCTCTGCTTGCGTGAGACGAGGACCGCTCCGCACAAAACATGAAACCCGTCGGGAGGACATAATGCTGGATGCTGATGAGTCGTGGAGGCAAGTGAGAGACGCCGCACGTATCGCAATGCACGCGGGCAAGAGTTTTTGGTCGATGAAAATAGGACGTGAATACAGAATCCAGCTGGTGGAGGATGATCGGATCGTCATCCAAAGGCTGAGGGGCCAGCCCACGGTATTGACGCGTAGCGCAGTGGCACGAGCCGTGGATCTCCTGAACCAGGCGAATGGCGGGGTCGGACGCCGTACTCTTCTTCCGAAGGTCGCGAGGGAGGCTGTTTTCGTTTCATTGCACCCACGCCTTCGCTGGAGTGATGACCTGAACCGGATTGAAGTTGTCGATTCGTCAGGTGCTCCGGTGATCTACAAGGATTTCGGCCAAGCTCCGAATGATGACCCCACGGAACTACAGGAATTCGCGCGCAGGGTGCGCGCGGGCCAGCGGCGCTTTCGCGAGAACTTATTGAATCTCTACGGGGCCAGGTGCGCCATCACAGACTGGGGCCCTTCGGAGGTATTGGAGTGCGCGCACATTCTTTGGCACTCAGACTCTGGGCTGAACGACACTGGCAACGGGCTCCTGCTCCGCTCCGATCTTCACACGCTATTCGACGCGGGGCTGCTTCGGATTCATCCCTCGCGTCTCGTGGTTGTGCTCGACGAGGTGCTGGAGGGGACCCCGTACTGGGAGCTGAACGGCGCTCCTTTGCGTCCCCGTGTGGATGGCAGCCAGCCGCGACTTGAGTACCTGGAAGCTCGGTGGAGTTCCAGTCGTGGAGCGGGATAGTGCGGAAGGCGAGTTCTTGCGCGAATAAGCGGCGCCACAAATAAGGATGTTTCCTTTTTAGCAAATCAGATTAGATTGGCGATCTTCGTTGTCGCAGTGCCCCCACCCTGGAGGATCCATGAAGTACTTTCCCCTCACCCTGTGTGCTGTCGCCGCGCTCGCCGCCTGCGATGCCCAGACTGCCCGTCCCCGCACCGAGCCCGGGATCGCCGGAGGGTTCATGCCCGCCGCGACGCAGAGGCCGCCGCGAAGTCCGTGGAGCCCGCGGAGTACCGCCTGACGATGGATCTCGTGCGCCGTGTGATCGCCGCGCAGCGGAACCTGGCGCTGGTGGAAGGGACGGACCCGGGCCAGGCGGCCCACAGCACCCTGCCGATCGACGAGCAGGTGGCGAGGGTGGAGGCGCAGCCCGCCCTTCGCGCCGCGGTGGAGCGGACGGGGCTCACCACGCGAGAGGAGGTGGTGGCGAGCTGGGTGCTCTTCCAGGCCGGGGTGGCGCAGGGGGTGATCGACGGCGGGGGGAAGCAGGATGACGTGCTCGGCACCATCCGCATCGCGCCCGAGAACGTGGCGTTCTACCGGGCGAACCAGGCGCAGATCGCGCGTCTGCGCAAGGCGATGGAAGACGAGGTCAACGAGGGAGAGGTGATCTCCGGGGCCCTGCTCGCCGATCTGACGGAAGAGAACTGACGCACCGGGCGCGCGAAGCCCCCACCACGGCCCCGGGCACCCGCCCGGGGCCGTGGTGCGTTGGGGTACCTTCGGCGGATTTTCACCCTATTCCCGAGGGGGCCGAGGTGCTAGATTGAAGGGTCCGCACCCCTTGCCTCGCCCGGTCTTCGAAACGTGAAGCGCACCCGCGATCCAAACGCCGGCCAGCCCCAGTCCGTGGGCGACCTGGTCAGCCGCTTCCTGGACCGCTCCGGCCTCGCTCCCAAGGTGGAGGCCGCCTCCATCGTCACCGAATGGACGGACAAGGTGGGCCCGCAGATCTCGGCCGTCACCGAGGCGCTGCGCGTCTCCAAGGGCACGCTCTTCGTGGCCGTCTCCACCAGCGCGTGGCTGATGGAGCTGAACCTGATGAAGGGCGAGCTCATGCGCCGCATCAACGCCGGCAAGGGCGACGGGCGGATAAGGCAGCTGGTGTTCGTGATGGGAAACGGGGAAGGGAGGGGAAGTGCGTTGGTGCGTTAGTGCGTGAGTGCGTTCACGCCCGGCGCACTAACGCACTCACGCACTCCCGCACTGTTTCTCCCGAACCTTCGGCCCCCATTCGGTGTACTACTTCCATAGTCTGAATGCCTGACCCCAGCACACGAGAGGCCATGGCTCCGAACATCGAGGCCAGGGAATACAACGCCGGCCAGATCCAGGTCCTGAAGGGGCTGGAGGCCGTCCGCAAGCGCCCGGGAATGTACATCGGGTCCACCAGCGCGCGCGGGCTGCACCATCTGGTCTATGAGGTGGTGGACAACTCGATCGACGAGGCGCTCGCCGGCTTCGCGGATCGCGTGGACGTCACCATCCACGTCGACAACTCCATCACGGTGGTGGACAACGGCCGCGGCATCCCGGTCGACATCCATCCCACCGAAAAGGTGTCCGGCCTGGAGCTGGCGCTGACCGCGCTGCATGCCGGCGGCAAGTTCGAGAACCAGGAAGGCGGCTCGTACAAGGTCTCCGGCGGCCTGCACGGCGTGGGCGTATCCGTGGTGAACGCCCTCTCCGAGTGGACGCGCGTGACCGTGCGGCGCGACGGCAAGGTGCACGAGATGGCCTTCTCCCGCGGCGACAAGACGCAGGAGATCGCCGTCACGGGCAAGTCGGCCGAGACCGGCACCACCGTCGCCTTCAAGCCGGACGGGCAGATCTTCGAGGAGCTCGTCTTCTCCTTCGAGACGCTCAGCAACCGGCTTCGCGAGCTGGCGTTCCTCAACAAGGGGATCCGCATCTCGCTGACCGACGAGCGGCCGACCGCCGAGGGCGCCGAGGCCAAGCGCGACGACTACCACTACGAGGGCGGCCTCCGCGAGTTCGTGGAGCACCTGCGCGGCACTCGCAAGCCGCTGCACCCCGAGGTTGTCTACATCGAGGCTTCGCGCCCGGAGGCCGAGATCGAGCTGGCCATGCAGTACGACGACGGGTACAACGAGAACACGTTCACCTTCGTCAACAACATCAACACGCACGAGGGCGGCACGCACCTCACCGGCTTCAAGAGCGCCCTCACGCGTTCGATCAACGACTACGCGCGCAAGAGCGGACTCTTCAAGAAGGGCGGGCTGGAGTCGCTCTCGGGCGACGACGTCCGCGAGGGGCTCACCTGCGTGATCTCGGTCAAGGTGCGCGAGCCGCAGTTCGAGGGGCAGACCAAGACCAAGCTGGGGAACAGCGAGGTCAAGGGCGCCGTCGAGAGCGTGGTGGCCGAGAAGCTGAGCGAGTACCTGGAGGAGCGTCCCGGCGTCGGCCGCGCCGTCATCGAGAAGGCGATCCAGGCCGCCCGCGCCCGCGAGGCCGCCCGCAAGGCGCGCGACCTCACGCGCAAGAAGAGCGCGCTGGAGACCGGCGTGCTTCCCGGCAAGCTGGCCGACTGCTCCAGCAGCAACCCGGAGATCGGCGAGCTATACATCGTCGAGGGCGACTCCGCCGGCGGGTCGGCCAAGCAGGGACGCAAGCGCGAGTTCCAGGCGATCCTCCCGCTCAAGGGGAAGATCCTGAACGTGGAGCGCGCCCGCTTCGACAAGGTGCTCTCCAACGAGGAGATCCGCGCAATCATCACGGCGATCGGCTCAGGGATCGGCGAGGACGAGTTCGACCTCAAGAACGCCCGGTACCACAAGATCATCATCATGACGGACGCGGACGTGGACGGCTCCCACATCCGCACCCTGCTGCTGACCTTCTTCTTCCGGCAGATGCGGCAGCTGATCGACGCCGGCTTCATCTACATCGCGCAGCCGCCGCTGTACCTGGTGAAGAAGGGGAAGCAGGAGCAGTACGCCTACAGCGACGCCGAGCGCGACGAGATCATCGGCCGCTACCGCGGCGCCGACGGCGACGCCAAGGGGGTGCACGTGCAGCGCTACAAGGGCCTCGGCGAGATGAACCCCGAGCAGCTCTGGAAGACCACGATGGACCCAGACACGCGCACCCTCCTCAAGGTGGAGATGGAGGACGCCGTCTCGGCCGACTCGGTCTTCTCCCGCCTGATGGGCGAAGAGGTGGAGCCGCGGCGGCAGTTCATCGAGGAGAACGCGCGCTACGTGAAGAACCTGGACGTTTGAATTGGGTTGTCGCGTTACAAAAGTCCATGGACAGGTTTACCTAAGTTCCGCGGTTTGACACAAGTCCCTGGACAACAGAAAACCGAGAGGGGCCAGGGGGATTCCCCTGGCCCCTCTTGGCTGCGTGCGCAATTTGTCCCGCTCTCCCTCTACCACCGGCGAAGTATGCTGTGCTGGAAATCCGTATCGCTCGCGGCGTTCAACAGTTAACCCAGCGCGGGTGTGCAAAGCCGGTGAACGGTCAGCTACTGTGTTTGTGGGTTGACGAGGAGTTCGAAGCGGGGGCGTGTCTCCGTCGCCGTGTGCCAAAAACGCTTCAAAAGTAGTTCGGAGTATTCCGTGTCCACATCAGCTCATAACTGGCACCCGTTCACGGTGCGGATGCGCTGTCAGCCTCATTGCGTAATGAAGCCCTTCGAAGTCATCTCAGAAGATCCATACATCTACTGGCCCGATCCGTTTCAAAACCTGGCCCTTCCGTATTACCCCGAGTTCGCACTCGGCGCTCTGCACGCGCGCGACGCCGCCACTCTCCTGAAGGCGTGGCTTGTGGGTTGTCGCCCCGAAATTGATGCGATGGGCGAGGAGCGGTGGGTGCGCTACGTCGACGCACACCTGCCAGCGGGCGAGACCCTGCGCTACCGAGATGTCGAGGACTTTGCCCGATTCTTCGTCTATTGGCAGGTCAGGTCTGGGATTCACGTGTTAGACGGACGCGATGTTCCCTTCAGCGCCGAAAAGTTCGCCCAAGTCGCCACGGACTTTCGGTGGGTGTCTCTCGACGAACTGTGGAGGCGTCTCAGCCTGACCTGTGATTGCGCGGACACTGCGCCTCAGTGTCGTGCCGATGATCCGCAGATCTGGGATTGGACGGTGTGATCGGTGCACCCGGAGTGGGTGCCCGATTGAGGTGTAGCACTCCTGTGTCAAACAGAAAGCCCCGCACGGGAGCGGGCTTGGCGCGGATCAGACATGGTCTCGCGGGCGATGGCGTCCTGCGGCGCTCAGCACTCTTGCGCCAAAGAGCCGTAACACACCGGTACTCGTTATGGAGCGGCGACTGTGGCGTTGGAGTGAAAGCCGCGGCCGGTGTCCCTCTGCTTACCCGCGCTCGCTCAGGAACCGCTTGATCAGCGGGAGGGAGTACGACTTGTGTCGGCGGTTGGGATACTGCCCCGGCGAGAACGAACGTATCTCGTTGAACTCGGCACAGAACGACTCCATCTCCTTCTTGGGCACGTTGCGGGGTATGCCGGTCTGTGGGGTGTACTCGATGCCTGAGCCGGTAACTCGGTAGCTGAATGGCTTTTTCTCGCAGAGGGTCGTCCATTCCTCGTTCTCGTGCCCGCCCGCCCAGGCGAGAAGTTCTCCGACCGACACGCTCATGGGATGCCTCCGGTAGCTGGATGGGTGCGGCTTGATGCGTGAATCCCTCTCCGCATCGGAGTTACGCCCCGAACAGAGGGAAAGTGCCCAGGCAGTGGCGTATCCGCCATTACCGTCGCACCGAGCCATGTAGTGGTGAATCTCCAAGTTGCGCAGACGCCCCTCGACTGCGATCACGGTTGGAGCGAGTTCACCGTCGACATCATCTCTGCGGTGGACCAAGTAGCGGGACGCTTTCGAGGCCGAGTGCCGACTACCCACTCCCTCACCACCGCGTCCGGAAGGCCGCCAGCCGGTGTTCCTCAAGATATTGCAACGTGAGAGGGCCGGGTCGCTTGCGAAGGCGGAGTCCCTCCAAACGGAGAAGCGTCCGCTCCTTCTTTGGAATGCGCGGGGACACGAGCAGTTCGCCGTCGAGACCGAAGGTGACCCACCGTTGGTCGAACAGCGCGTCCAGGTCCGCCACCAGAGGCAACCCGTTCTCGGGGTCCTGCCGCTCCTCGTTATCCGAGTCACGCCACGGCTTGATGTGGGATGCGCGGATGACCACCTGGGTCGCACTGCCCGTCACCGCGCAACGACCGCCCCATCGCGCCAGCACCTGCGTCCGGAACACCCCCTGGCCCAACCGCGCACTCACCAATGCCTCGCGTTCAGTCACCTGGAGGGAGCGGTTGCGGCGGATCGCACGGATGTCCTCTTCCAGATCGGCCGCCCCCCCCTCCGCACGTTCCAGCTCCTCCAGCGACACTCGGCGGACCACCTCCGCATAACGCCCCTCGGGGCGGACCACGAGCTTGCCGAGGACTAGAAGCTCCCGGTCGTTGTAACTCCGGATCGTTCGGCCGGCGTCCACGTCGGTATCCCGCGCCACGCATACGACACCGTAGCCGGGCACGCCCTCCTCGAGGAGCGCCAGGTGCCGCTCCCTCTCCCGGTACCCGGGGGAGGCCGTGGTTGGGACCGCCCGCAAGACCATGACGTGCTCTCGCCCCTCTATCGGTTCCAACTGGTCCTTCCACACCCGCAGGAACAGGCGTCCGGTCGCGAAGTCGATCGCGCCCCAGGACCAACGGGAGTTGGTGAACGTGGCGCCGAGCACCTCCGCGTAAAAGCGGCTCAACCTCAGTTTCTTTCTGGCCACGTTGCTCCTGGAGATCTGCGGACGGCGGCGTGGAGCCGTATGCTGGAGGGGCCACCCGCAAAAGCACAGGAGCACCGGGAAGAAAGCCAAACGGTGTGCCCCGCACATCTCGGCCGCACTCCGATCCTGCACCACGGGGTGCGGCCGAACGACCGTCGGCGCTCCGCCGACCCAGACAGCACCACTTAACTCACCGGGCCCGCCTCCAGAGTGGAGAACGCGCCAAAGATCCTCCACACTCGCAACACTGGAAATGTCCGGGAGACCGGCGGAGAGAGATGTTCGGAGGCAACCGAATCGGTCAGGGCGAGCGCGCTGAGCCACGCTTAAGGGATCGAGGAAACTACCCAAACACTCACGTCGCGGGCAACCCGCCGCGCCACTCGCCTGCCGGACACGGGCGTCACCATGATGGAGAGCAGCCCTCCCATCCGGACATTCTTGCGTCGCTTGGTGACTGCGCGTAAGATCGCACGATCACCTGATGCTCGCCCTCAACAACGCCTCCCAATGATCCGTGATCTCGAATCGCTTCTGCTGACCATCCCCGATATGGAAGGGCGCAGTTACGTGCGCGAAGCGGTGAATTGCTACAACGCGGGTGCGTACCGCGCGGCGGTCGTGCTCAGCGTCGCGGCCGGCATGGATGATCTTCGACAGAAGCTCGAACGCGTGGCCACTACCGGCACCAGTGATCCGAACACGAAGACGGGACACGTACAGATTAACCAAAAGTTCCAGAACCAGGATTCGTTTGAGGGGCAACTCATCGACGTGTGCGAGAAGGCGACTCTGTTGACACCCTCTGAGGCTACGAAGCTGAGGCTGGTTCAGAAGGCGAGGCATCTTTGTGCGCACCCCTCTGGCCACAAAGGGACGGCCGAAGAGGCGCGCGATGCCATCACGACGGTGATTGACCTAGTCATGAGCCGAGAAGGTCTCCTCGGCATGGTTGGCGTCACAGAACTACTCGTCCGGCTAGCCGGGCCCCACTTCTTCCCCAACCCAGGAGATCAGGAGAGTGTCCGAGCGACAGTGAAGACAGAGCTGGCGATTCTCAGTCCGGCGTTGCTGAATGCCTTGAGCCAAAAGGTAATCGACGAACTTGTACGACGGGCAACGGCATTTGCCGGTGCCGCGGGCGGGGGCCCACGCACGCGGACTATCGAGCACGAGAACGTCAGATTGTTCCTCGGAGGGATGCTGCTGGCGGGCGAAGAGGTTCGACGCTCTGCCTGGCGCTACATGGATAAGCTGATCGAGGACCAGAACACGACGGAGGACACGCTGTGGGTTCTGACCCAAGATCCAGCTGGCATCGCTCTGGCGGGTTCACTGGGGCGTGAGCGCGCGTTGGGCCTGGTCCGGCGCAACCTAAAACTGGCTCCGGCACGGGAAGTGGCTCGGGCGTGGCTGGCGGAAAATGCCGTGAGTGCGCAAGAGGCGGACGAGTTGCACCAGGCGGCAGTCCGTGATCTGATCACCTCACGGGAGCTCGACGAGGTTGCCACCGCACAGGTGCTCCGCGTCGGATCCGCGCGCTTGGATGGAGTTTTGTTCGAGCACCTCGTCAAGGACGCCGCATCGGGTACGTTCACTACGGCGAACGCCGCGATTGACAGTGTTCAAAGTCTCCCCCCTGAGGTCGCCTCACGCTTCCCCGGGCCGCTCCGTGCACAGTACGTGATCAACGTGTCGAATAACGCCCATGGCATGTACACGTCGCGCTCTGCCAAGGCGCTCAAAACAGCGGGCTTAGGGTTGAGAGTAGACTTTGTAGACGCGTTCGTCAACCAACTTGACGAACGCCCGGACGAAGTGAAGCAGGGTATCTACCATTGGAAAGAGTTGGCACAACTCCTTGAGTCGACCGGACGTTCTGATGCCCTGCTCGCGGTCATGGGGGCATTGAAGGACGCTGATGAGTGGCGGGGCGCATACGATATGTTCGATCACCTCAGTCACAGCAAAGATGCCACGGTGCGAGCGAGAGCGGAAGAAATCCAGAACCAGATTAGGAGTTCGACAGCGGGGTAGGGCCGGTCACCGCCCCGGCCTTACGAGTGGAACAACCGCGGGCGCGATTGGCGCGGATGCGCTACACCAAACATTGCGCGCCACAACGCTCCAGCGTCTTAGAGCCGGTTCGGGTAATCGATCCAGGCGCGCGCGTGCCTCAGCGAGCCAGTCTTGACCGAGTCGCAACCGCCGGAGGCGCAGTTCGCCGAACTCGTCCGTGTAAACTCCCTGGATTTCATGGAGGGCTTCGCCCTTGAGGTCGAGTGCACGGCGCGCCGACAGCGCACCCGCTTCCGCGTACAAGCGGAAGATCTCGGTTGCAGGTCGAAGGAGAACACGCGCTGACCGGTTGCACAGTCTTCGATGTACCAGGCGCGGTCGTCCCACCGGGTCATGACGGACAGCGCAGGGCCCAACTCCGCTACCCGGGTCCCAGGCTCGGGCACCAGGAAAACAGGGAAGGACCCTGCGGCCATACCTAACACTGCCCCGTCGAGGCTCGCGCAGGCTTCTACGAATTCCCACAGCGTGCGCTCGAGCGCACCGGGTGCGTTCGCCGGATACGGAGCGTGCCGAAGAAGGTCACCGACGCGTGCGCGCAGTTCCGCAAGCCGGAGACCGTCTTCCGCCCCGCCACGACCGAATACGCGTCGCGGCGGCCGGACGAGTCCCCCCTCCCTCAGAGCGTGGTCTGCGCGAGAGATGGAGGACACGATGGGCCGGAGGTACGCGGACCTGCGGAGGGGGAGCAGGTGGATGTCGTGTGCGAATGCGTACCGTTGCGCTTCGCTGGTAAACTCGCTCGTGGCGAACACCACGTACTGGTAGTGGTGTCGCGGATGCTTCGGTGTAGATGGCGCCTCGAACGTTGGGTCGGTTAGTCGCTGAGTGGGACCTCAGCACCGAGTGCAGGAAATCCGTTGCACGTGTAGAAGGCGATTCTCAGCGGATGCCCACGGTATCGGATATCGGGTTGGAGCCAATCCTTTGTAGATGCTCCTTGGGCTGTGACAATCATCCGCACGTTCTCTCGCTTCGCGGCTTCGCGGTAATCTTCAAAACGGGCGATGAACTCCCCTGGCGGCACTGCGTCGTGCGTTTTGCACGGAGAAGACTTCTCTGGCCCATGTTCTTGGAAGAACACGTAAGTGAATGTGACCCCGGCGGGAAGGTAGAGCGAACTCGCAATCTCACCGGGCGGCTTCGGGCGTTGTACCTGGGGAGGTAGGGCAGAATCGGCCTTGGGACCCGCCGAAGGGGGCTCCAAAGTTCCGCGCTTGCCGTCCAAAATTTGAGGATCGGTGACTGTGCGCTGCGGGTCCGATCGACTCGGCTCCTGGGGTGGCAGAACCTTATCCGCCAAGCCGATCAGAGCCGCAACGATAACTGCGAAGAAGCCGATCCATGCGGCGATTACCTGTCCGTCTCGTCGTGTGCGCGGCATCAGTTACCTCTTGGCGAGTGCTGGAGAGGGATGGTGCTCGTTGTCCGAGTGGCTTATCTCTTTTACAGGGAAAAACCCCAAAAGTGCGAAAGTTCCCCGCGTG
Organism: Longimicrobium sp.; assembly: GCA_036387335.1. Taxonomy (NCBI): domain Bacteria; kingdom Pseudomonadati; phylum Gemmatimonadota; class Longimicrobiia; order Longimicrobiales; family Longimicrobiaceae; genus Longimicrobium; species Longimicrobium sp. Next base: position 9,335 of record DASVTZ010000026.1, on the reverse strand, counting down.
TGTCGGTAAACAGGACGGGAGGGGTGAATTAGTCGTGTCCCCACATCGTCAGTGTGTTGACCCAGAGGAGCCAGAACAACCCAACGATGAGCCCCGTGTTCATATGCGGGAGCAGTTCGTTCAGGAGAGTCCAACAACCCTCTGACAAACGACGCCAGCAAGGCGATCGTCACCACCAGCAGGATGACGAAGCCGCAGACATGGCGGAGCCCCACATCATGCACGCACGTCCAACCCACTTAGGCGGTGGCTCGAAGGATCCTTCGAGCCACCGGACCGCGCGCTCACCAATGCCTCTCGCTCGGTGACTCGGAGCAAGCGGGTGCGGCGGAGTTGGCGAGCGTGGCGCCGAGCACCTCCGTATGAAAGCGGGTCAGCCTCATTTTCTTTCTGGCGATGTTACTCCTGGGGATCTTCGGAGGGGGCGTAGAGAGCGTTTGCTGGAGGACGCCCCGCACCGCACCCTCAGCGACTGTGCCCCACATCCCAGAGACGCATCGCCCAGCTCGGCCTCGCTACTTCGCGGAACGACGTTTCGCCTCCCAAAGGAAGAACGCCGGGTGTTTGCGGCGAGTCGCCCTCATCCCTCCGACCGCAGATGCGGCCATGCCGAACCCTGCGGTCACGCCCGCGGGGTGAAGACCGCGCGGTCAAGAATGCGCTCACCGCGAGCTTCGCCTTGGAAGATAGGAGGAGACTCGAACTCCTCCGCAAGGAAGGTGGAGATCTCGCCTTGAGGAGGGCCCCACTGTGGGAGGCGAATCGGGGCCATGGCTGACCAGACTAGGCGACCACACCGACCTCCGCCTCGCGCGCGCCACGAAGTGGCGTTTAATCATGACGGGCGTAATGCCGAGCTGAGCCTGGACCGAAGATGAGCCGCACGAACTCTTTCGGTCCACTACTAGGTGGGCGGGGTGGAACGACTCCGGGCCCTACCGTTTGGCTAACGCAGTGGACCCTTGTAGGACACTTCGCACAACAGCTTTGCTATCAGAGCTTCCCAAGCTTCCGGATGTTCGGGAGGATGCTCTATCGCCCATCCCCCCCGGCGTAAGACCCTGCTCAGCCGCGACATGGATTTCACGTACCGTCCCACGTGTCTGTCCTTCGGACCCACAAGACAGAAAAAAACCCAGACCGGCCTACCATCTAGGGCGTCAAAATCGATCGCAGTAGCAGCATAAAAGGCACCCAGGTGGAAATCGTTCAAGATGTCCACCTCCACTGCGGCGTGGGGTATTGCGACGCCAGATCCTATACCGGTACTTAGAACGTCCTCGCGCTCTAAAAGTCTGTTCGCAATGATTTCGATCTGATCGCGAGAGAGCCCGCGCCGCTCAAACATCGCAGACGCCATGTGCCGAAGCAGGGTCACTTTGCTGGCCGGACGCAATCCCGTATGGAACGACACGTAGTCGGCTAAGTCGTATGTATTCTCCATCAATTCACCTCACGTAGCCGCTGGTGACACGTCCTCAGGGGGCTGAAGCCCGTCGGCCACGGTATGATAGTTTGTTAATGCGAGTTCCAGCGATAGGACGACTTCGCGGAACCGGCCCAGCGCCAACTGGTCGGAGGCTGTTTCTACCTGGGTAATGGCCATCTGGAGGTGAGGCAGGAGCTCTTCCTGGTTCAGTTGAACTAGCGTATGCCGAGCGGGCTCCATGTACTTCAGAACATGGTGCTGAAAGAGCGCGACGGCCTCCTCTAGCATGTAGGACGAACTAGGATCACTCGGACGCTGCGCACTTCGATAGCGGCAAGCCGCAAGATCATTGTAAGTGGACATCAAGCGTGACCACACCTGCCAAGCGAGCGCAGGCGCGTCGGCGCGAAGTTTCATTAACTTCGTGCAGTAAATCACGTCACGGGCGTTGGTCCATGAGAAGACACCAAACAGCAACCGACCAATCGGTAACACTGCGTCGTCACGTGCGGTGTCGAAGATCCAATGATGGATGACCACTTTTCGTGCAAGCAAATGGCACATCTCTTCCTCAGAGAGGCCGAAGCGACCTAAGGAATCCCGTACCGCGTCGAGGTTGATGATAACAGGGTCGTGCGTCGAGGACGGCCGGCTCTCGACGTAGACGCTATCTTTTCGCCGAACCAAGTGCCGCCTCGATAGTGTGAAGCATTGCTCTCCGCAACCCCGCGCCCGCATGAGGGTAAGTGCGTGCTCGAACGACGCGTTAACAGAGTTCTGGCGAAAGAGGTGTTCGTAAAACCCTTCAACAAAGATCAAGCAGTCTTGGTCCGACACTGCCCCGCGTGAGGTAATTACGAACGGCGCGCTGTCGGCTAGGATGGGAAGATTATCTGCTGAGTAGCAACTTAAGAACGCGCTAACCAGCGGTTGCTTCTTCGAGAGATTAATTAGGCTAAGTACCCGTGCGGCGCTAACAGTTTCACTCCGCTCCGAATCCCCCTGGTCAAGACACAACCCATCTGCATCCCCGTGCCCCGAGAAGTGCAGCACATCGTAGTCGCCATTGATCAACAGGCTATGAATGTCCTCGATCTCTGATGCGTGCTGACGCACGAGTGAAACTGTCGAGGCGAACTCACGCGCAAGCCGCACCAAGATCTTGTCCTCCTTGTCGAGACGGAGGGGGGTCTGGTCGGGTGGATTTGAAAAGAGTGCAAGAACTTTCATCGAGTTCCCTAATGTATGCACGTGCCCGTGAGTTGGGCCGGATCGGGGCCACGAAGTTGGCTAGCCGAGTGAACGTAGGTGTCCGCGAGAACTCACTTCTACCTTTCTCTTGCCCGAAGCTACTCGAGGCTCGCACATCCCTGAAACACGCATACCACCAACAGTAGGTCGGAAACGATAGTTGCACCAGTCGGACCTGATCTCGAGCTACCAACCGCATCATTTGACAGCCCGCTATGCTCAGACTGAGCCGAACCCTCCTCTGCGGGTGAGTGGCCCAACACCTCGCCAGTGCCCTCACATCAGACGCACTCGCACCTCATCGAGGCGAACGCCGGGACCCAGCGACTTCCGTATCCGAGAAACAACAGATCTTGGGAGCGGGAACGCTGGAGCGGCCCCGGATTGGCGCACAGGATGGTATGGACCGAGGCGGCAATCTTGGCCAACTGGGGGTGCATGCCTACCTCGAGGGAGATCGGGGTCCTTGGCAGGCTGTGACGCCGAACCTGGCGTTCGCGGCGGAACTGTATCTGAAGGTCCTTGGTGCTGCACGTAGCGGCGGGCGGTGGCCTTGGGGCCACGACCTGAAGAGGCTCTTCGATGGCTTGCCGACAGACGACCGAGCCGAACTGGAGCGCCGGTACGAGAGCATCCGCAGCTCTGGTCCAGACGGCGTACTCGACCGGTTTCTCCCCGGGCGGGACCTGTCGCTACCCGGGGTGCTAGACGAGTCGAGGGATGCTTTCGCCCGACTGCGATATGCGTTTGAGGAGGTTGGCGATCCGACAGCGGATCCGCTTCCAGATGCCTTCGGCTTGTGGTGGTTCATCAGCGTGCTAAAGCCCTATATTGAGGAGCAGGCCGCGCCACGATAGCTCCACCTGGAGCACGATGGTATGTGCGGCGGGGCCGGTGGAGCTGATGATGGGCACCTCCGATGACGCAAACCTTGGAGGTCGGGCGTGGATTGGACCGTGATCGAGGGTGGGCTCTACGATCAGGCTGTTCGGTTTCGCCGAGCACTTGAGGCGTACTCCGCGGAAGGTGCGCACTCGATGGCCGCGCCGTTCCCACGGGGTTGGTGCAAGCTCTCGAGCATCTTTTTCGCGCGCCACCTGTATGAATCAGGAGGGCCGATGTCTCGGCTGGTCGCGAATGCTGAACGCGCCGCTGACCCTGCAATCCCGCTGGGGACTTCCCACGAATTGGGGGCAGTCCAGACGCACGCGTGGCTCCGCGTCGGTGACCTCGACGTGAATCTGACAGCGGATCAGTTCTCAGACGAGGCGCGGCCGATCATCTGCGCGATCAACGACCCCTTCTTCAGGACGTTCTCGGGCGCTCGTGAACACGATTTGAAGCCGCCGCTGTTCTTTTCGCGTGGTACCCAGGTGGAGATGTACGCAGACGTATCGCAGATGCTCTTGAGGGAGACAGGCACCGCATGACCGCCTCCCTCATCCCCTACCGTGATCGCACAGGTTCGTGGCCGCTGTCTAAAGACTTAGGTCAAACCTGTCTAAGAACTTTTGTGCAACGACAATCGCGCGTCGCTTGCTCGCGAATTAGTGTCTGTTCCTGGCGCGCAGGAATGTCTGCGGCGCGGTTACCGTGAGTTGACGAGCCTGGTGGAAACGGCTATATTCGCAGAGTAACATTTGCTGGGGCCTTACGGCCCCGTTTGCGGGTCTCCTCGGGGGACCCGCTTTTTTTTCGCTCAGAGGGTCGGTATGGATCAGTTCGTGATCATGGTGGATGCCGGGTACCTCTACGCGGCAGCCGGCGAGCTCTGCTATGGAACGACGTCGCGCCGCGAGCTGCGGCTCGACGCTTCGAGGGTGAACGTGGAGCTGGCAGAGCTGTGTGCGAAGCATTCCGGGCAGAAATACCTCCGCACGTACTGGTACGATGCGGCTCCGAACGCGCTCCCAACCTTCGAACACAACAGCCTCGCCGACCAGAGGGGGATCAAGCTGAGGCTTGGAAGGATGACGCACGGCGGGCAGAAAGGCGTGGATTCGCGCATCGTGCGGGATCTGATCGTCCTTCCACGCAACGGCGCCGTTCGCACGATCTTTCTGCTCAGTGGCGACGAGGACGTCCGTGAAGGGGTGGCAGAAGCTCAGGAACTTGGCGTCGCCGTCGTGTTGATCGGGATCGAGTCACCGGTCGGGAGGAGAAACCAGGCCGAAACACTCGTTCGCGAAGCCGATGATCGCATTATCCTTTCACGGACAGAGTGCCTGGCATTTCTGGGAGAGATAGCCGGGGGAACTCTCGCGCCAACTTCTGGAGCGCCCGCGGCGCAAGGCTCGATCCCACCCACCTCCGTTCCAACGGCTCTTAGCGCGGCTGGTGGTTCGGTCCAAGCCGGCGCTGCGCAGCCCGGTGTGATCGGTCCCGACGATTGGAAGGCGTTTGGGACTAAGTTCGCTGCGGACTGGCAATCGAAAAACGAGGCATCGGCTATCGCGGCTGTCATTGCAGGACAGCCCAGACTTCCAATTACGGTTGATGGCCCCTTGCTGCGAGCTGCCTCGGCACATTTCGGGGTTGTGCTGGAAGAAGGAGATCGGAGGGCGATTCGAGCAGGGTTCTGGGAGGGTGTCCGGACTGATCTGAAATCGTGAAGTGAGCGATGCCAGAGGACGCCCGTTTAGTAAAGAAGCTGGTCTATGTGAGGTCGCGGGAACTGCGCCTCACATAGAGCCATAGAGGAAACGGCGAGAACTGCATGAGCGGTTCTCGCCGTATTTATCTCGTTTCCTGGCTCCGGACGCCGAAATCGCCAGCCGCATCCTCCTCCAGCAGTTCGCGAGAACCGTCCGGGGCTTCGCGGATTATATACCCTGGGAATGCCGGGTCCGTGTAGTAGACATCACACCCGGCCGCCTTGAGCTCGCGCACGGCGGCGGCGACTGCTTCGCGTCCAATTCGCTCCACCACGCGCGGTCGGAGCCTTCCGGTTTGATCAATTATATCGTCAGGGTTGTGGCGAATCCCGAGATCTTCGAAGAGCGCTTCGGCTGACTCGAACCGCGTCATTCCACGCCCCTGCTCACTGTCTCTAAGAGCTGCAACCGTCTCTTCGTTGAAGCACTGCAGGGGAGACGGGCCACCATGTAGGCCGTTGTCCGCCTCTCCTTGTGGGTCCGACTCGATCCTCCCCCTAGCGTTCGCCGACTCGCCCAAGATGCCCTCCTCGGTGAGTGTCCACGAAGTTATCCTACACACGCGGATCCCAGCGCCCAACCCGACGCTCACCGTATCCGGTGTAAGTTACATAGTAACACCAAACCTGCACCCGTGCGGAGGAGGGTCCGTGGTCGATGATGGAACGCGAACCGAGCTGCTGCCCGACGGCCAACATGTGAATCTCGGCGAGTTCGCCGGCACACCGCCTCGTCCTACCACGGACGAGGCGGCGAGAGACCCTTCTTCGGTAGTGGCCGTTCTGGATTCCATCCCAGGTGCGTTCGAGAAGGCGAGCCGCGGGTTGCAGGAGATCCGCGCAGGGAACGGGGTACCCGTCGACGAACTTTGATCAGCGGGAGGCGGTGGCGCGGCGGGGGGTGAAGTCGGTGCGGCGCACTTCGCGGATGCGGTTTCCTCGCATGGCGCCCTCCACCAGTTCGTAGCCCATGAGGGCGAAGATGCGGCCTCGCAAGAAGATGGGCCGCGCGTTGCCGTACCAGTCCACGCATGAGGCCACGCAGTCGTCTTCGACCGCGCGCTCCGGCTGGGCGGCCAGCTCGCCGAGCTCATGGAGCGACGCGCCGTCGTTGGCCAGGAAGACGATGGAGGCGGATCCTTCCACCAGCTGCTCGACTCCCGCCTCCCCGCCGTGGCGCACCGGCAGCCCCAGCACGCCGTTCTCGGGGCCATCCGCACGATAGAAGAAGCCGTGGCTCCGCGTCTCCCCCTGCGCCGCGCCGCGCCTCGTGTACCCGGCGCCCAGCTCCGGGACCGCGGCCAGGAGGACGCCGGTGAAGTGCAGGTCGTGCGCGTCCGCACCCACGACCAGCGCGTCGCCGCCCATCGCTTCGATCCGGTCCACCGCGTGGGGTAGCGAGAGGCGCCGCACGGGGGTTCTCGCGCGCGCCCAGGGCACCACGTAGACCGCCGCGTTTCGCGCCCGCCGGGGATCGCCCCACCCGTTGCCCACACCGTAGAGCAGGTAGTTCCCGACGAACCGGTTCTGCAGCGCGCCCGAGCCCGCGCCGTGAAGCCGCCGGTACCGCGACGCCGTTGCGTCCTGTCGTCCGTCTCCGAAGTCGGCGACCGGAATGCGGAGCAACGCCAGCGCCCCCGCGCCCCTCTCTGCGGACCACATCCGCGCACCGCCGCCATCCGAGCGGACCAGCACGTTGAGGTGGCGGTCGTCGCTCTCCAGGAAAGAGAACTGGTCGATCGGGCTCCCGGCCACCCCCAACGCGGAAGGGCGGGACCCGTCCAGGGGCATCCGGTACAGCACGGACTCGCCCCGCCGCTCGTCCCCACGGCGCGAGGTGGTGGTCCATACGTACACCGCGCTGGGCGAGACGTAGAACACGCTCCCGCTCGGCCCGATCACGGCGGTCGCCTCGCACGACATTCCGGTGCCGCGGAGGTTGCACGTGGTTACCGTGTGCAGTGCCGCATCGACGCCACCCGCAAGCGGACGCGCCGGGCGGAACACGCGCGTGGAGGTGGCGATGGGGGTGAACTCTCCCTCCTGCGCTCCGGGGTGCCAGCGGCGCAGCGCCGGCAGCCAGTCGGCCGGTTCGGTTTCGTCCAGCGGCAGGTCCAGCGGCGTGTAGAGGATGAGCTTGTCCCCGACCAGCCGGCTGGCGTAGTTGCGCGACGAGTAGTAGTCGTCCGAGCGCAGGTGATAGGTGGAGCGGTGGCGGAGCCGCCCGGCGTCGTCGATGCCGAAGAGGCCGATCTCCGTCCCCCCTCCGCCGTAGTTGTAGCCGATCACCACCACCTGGTCTTCCGACACCAGCATCTCGTCGTACCAGCCGTCCTCGGGGTCGATTCCGGGGCCGAAGACGTCCACCGACGAGACGGGGGTGAGCTCCGCGTTGCCGACGTGAACGGTGAAGAGGCGCCCCCTGCGCAGGATCACCAGGTGGTCGCCATGCGTCTTCACGATCCCGCCTTCGTCCACCCCCTGGTGCTGGTTGTTCGTGATCACCTGAACGCCCGCGGCCATCACCAACCCTTCGAGCGCGACGGGTGCAGCAGCCATGACGAAGTCGAGCGTCACGGCCTCGCCCGTTTTAACGGTGACGGAAGCGTGCCGGGTAGTCCTGCCGACGATGGACGCCGTGACGCCACGGGTGCCCGGGGAAGCGGAAAGAGTGTAGCGTCCCTCCCCATTCGTCACGGCCGCGGCGTCGCACGCGACTCGCACCTGCACGCCGCTCAGCGGCTTGCCGTCCTCCCCGGTAACCCGTCCGGTGATCGTGACTCGCGCAGCCGTGGGAGCCGGCGGCGTGGGACAGGTCGAGTTCGGAGAAACAGCCGGCGCCGGCGCCGGTTTGGGGCGAGCGGATGCGAGCTCCGCCACGAAGCTGCGCAGCTCCGCCACGGAGCGGAACGGCTGGAGAGTGCGCTCGGGGGCCGCGGCTCCCGGGTTCTGTGCCGCTGCCCTGGTTCCCGTGGCGAGCAGCGCTGCAAGAGCAAGAACGAGAGATGGGCGCATTGGCATCCTCCGGGTGAGGGTTGAGCTCGGAACCGGCGGCATCCGTCCGCCTATCCTGTACGACGGCCGGCCGGGGGAAGCATGCACACGGACGACGTGGCGACCGTCGTGGTCGCGGACATGGTGGACGCGCTGGGCGCCAAGACGGGGGCGCTGGCCGGACGCGCTCCCGAAGGCGACGCGCTGCTGCTGCTGCTGCTGCTGCTGCTGCGCACGGTCGGCTTCGCGGAGCCGATGAAGGAGGGGGTGCGGCGGCAGGCGCTCGACTTCCGCAGCCCGCTCACCGAATGCTTCCGCACGCGCGCGCCGGTGTGTGGATCGAGAAGCGCGAGGGGCCGGAGGGGCTGGACGCGCGCTTCCCGCCCATCGCGCCCGTGTGGAACGCGGTCGGCGTGCCGTCCGCCGCGTTCGTCCCGCTGGTGGCGGCCAGCGAGGCGGTGGGCGTCATCTCCTTCTCCTTCGACGGCCCGCGCACGTTTTTCGCCCGAGGAGCGCGCGTTCCTCCTGGCGGTGGGGCAGCAGGCGGCGCTCGCGGTGGAGCGGGGCGGCTCTTCGAAGCGGAGCACGGCGCCCGCGCCGAGGCGGAGCGCGCCAGCCGCGCCAAGAGCGAGTTCCTGGCGGTGATGAGCCACGAGCTGCGCACGCCGCTCAACGCCATCCGCGGCTACGCGGAGCTGATGGAGTGGGGAACCGCGGCCCCATCACCGCCGAGCAGCGCGGCGACCTGCTGCGCATCCAGTCCAGCCAGCGGCACCCCCTGAGGTCTGATCAATGCGTCCTCGCATACCTGCTGATCCGAGTCGCGGAGAACCGCGGAGGCAGGCTGGGAACAGATCCGCGAACAGCTGGAGAGGATTTCCCTCGCCGAGCTCACCACGGGCCGCGCATCGGTCCTTCAGACGAAGGCGCTGACCAGCGCGGAGCGCGATCTTTTGAATTGTTGCAAGGCTCCGCCGCCTCCCAAAATTCTGCAAGCGACAACAGGAT